>CAYWMY010000070.1:0-10554 GCA_964459405.1 uncultured Steroidobacteraceae bacterium
CCCTGGGGCGTCGTGCACGGGCGCCGGGGAGGCGGTCACCCGCGCATGATCGGAGGTCTCGCAGCCCCCCGTGACCCCTGTCACGATTCCGCAGAAGGGCCCGGCGTCCGGCGCGCCGCCAAGTTACCTTAAGATTAGTCCAGGTCAAGCACTCCGGCTGCAAAATCAATGAGTGGCGTCCTGCTGTTGGGCGGGGATAGTGACTTCAACCTCGGGGACCGGGCGATCCTGCGCGCGGTCTGCGGGGCGCTCATGGGTGCCGATCCGCGGCTCCGGCTGACGGTCGTGGCGCGGCAGGACCTGGACCCACCCAGCCGACAGGCCCACACGATCGTGCCGCGCGGCCCCGCCGGCTTCGGAGCACTGCTGCGCGCCGCGCGCCGTAACGCGCTGATCGGCATCGCGGGCGGCGGCCTGTTCCAGGACGACGACAGCCGTATCAAGATGCCCTACTGGGCCGCGCGACTGGCCCTGCTGAGGTCCAGCGGCACGCCAGTGGTCGGCCATGCGATCGGCGCAGGCCCCTTGAGACATCCGGAGAGCCGTCTCGCGGCGCGGCTGGCCTGCGCCACGATGCGATCCATCTCCGTGCGGGATCGCCTGGCGCGGGTCACGCTGTCCCTTTGCACCGACCGCATCATCGGGGTCACGCCAGATCCCGCGTTCATGCTCGAGCCCGCCCCGATCGAGTCGGCGCAGCAGCTGCTGCGGGACCTCGGGCTGCCTCCCGGCCGGCCGCTGATCGGCGTCACGCTGCGGCGCTGGTTCCACGCGCGCGGCGGCTTCCTGCCCCATCGTATCAGGGCTGCGGTCGGCCTCGATCGCGGCCAGGGTCGCGAAGCCATGCGGGATCTCGTCGCCGAGGTCGCCTCGGCCGTGCGCCGCATGGCCGTCGAGATGGATGCCGCCGTGCTCCTGATGCCGAGCTACAATGTCGGCCACGAAGGTGACGACCGTGTCGCGCGGGACTTGGAGCAGGCGCTCGGCGGTACCAGCACACAGACCCGCCTGCTGCGACTCAATGACCCCGCCCTCTACAAGGCCGTGACCGGCACCCTGTCGCTCATGGTGTCGGCGCGCATGCATCCGCTGGTCTTCGCGGCGAGCATGGGCGTGCCGATCGTGGGTCTCGCCTACAACGCCAAGTTCGAGGGTCTGTTCAGCCAGCTGGGGACACCGCCGCGGCTCATGCATCTCGATGATTTCGCGACCGAACCGCAGGCCGAGAGGCTGGTCGCGCTGATGCGCGCGGCGCTCGACGCACCCGGTGATCTTCGCCGTGCTGCAACGGCACTCGCGAGCCAGGCGCGAACCGATGTCGTGCGGGCCCTGCATCCCGACAATGCCCGCGCGGCGGGTTCGTCGTGACCGACCCCGTCGCACGGCTGGCTGCCCTGGTGCACAACGCGGGCACGTTCGTCCCTTTCTACCGTCGTCATTGGGCAATCGCCCGCCAGGGCCCGCCCCGCATCCGCTGCCGCGAGGACTTCGAGGCACTGCCGCTGGTCACGAAGCAGGACCTCCTGAACGCCGCGCCCGCCGAACTCATCGATCAGCGCTACACGAATCGGCCACTGCACGTGGAACGAACCAGCGGTTCGAGCGGCCAGGTGTTCGAAATGCACTACAGCGCTGCGGCCCGGCGCCGGCGGCAGCTGAGATTCCTGCGCGCGCTGGTCGGAGCGGGTTACCGGCCGGGCCGGTCGCTGATGATCGTCTCGAGCCAGTCCGCGGCCACGATCGCGGGACGGCGGCGCTGGGAACGCTGGCTGCGCTGGAGCCATGCCGATCTCGACGATGCAGCCGCGCAGATCGCTGCGACCTACGAAACGGCGCGCCCCGACACTCTCTACGGGCCGCTGAGTGCACTGCTGGAACTGGGCGCCAGTCTCGAGGCCCGGGGCGTCACACATCGACCGCGCCGGCTCGTCAGCACGGGCGAGCAGGTCACGGCCGGCCACCGCCGGCGTCTCGAGTCGATCTTCGGCGCACCGCTCGCCGACTTCTACGGCATGACCGAATTCGGGCTCATGGCCTGGCGCAGAAATGACTCCGGTCCTTACCGCCTGTGCAGCCGCGATCTGCACCTCGAGTATCTGCCGACGCCGTATGACAAAGGCCTCGATCGACTCGTGGCCAGCGACCTGCGGAGGGGTGCCCAGCCCCTGATCCGGTTCGACACGGGCGACCTCGTGCGGCGCGACCGCGCACTTCCGGACCGGCCGATCGTCGAATTCGTCGGCCGTGACCACGATGCGCTCGTATTGCCCGGGCAGCGCCGCGTTGCGCCGTATCGCATCACCAGCGGACTCGAGTCCATCGAGGACATACGCGCTTTCCGCGTCGTGCAGCAGCCCGATGCCAGTGTTGACCTGTACCTGGACTGCGGCACGGAGATCGCGGCTGCCCGCGCGCGGCGCCTGGTGACCCAGGCACTGCCCGGTCTGTCCGTGCGACTGCACTGGCAGAACGGTCCGCTGTCGCGCCAGCCGGGCAAGCAGTCGCCAGTGATCTCGCTGGCCGGCAGGCGGGCTTCATGAGAATCCTGAGCCTCACCTACGAATACCCGCCGATCGGCGGTGGCGGATCGGTGGTTGCGTCTTCACTGAACGAAACGCTCACGCATTTCGGCGATGACATCGAGGTCGTCACCTCCGCGATGCCCGGACTCGCAGACGACGAGATCGTCAACGGTGTGCGCGTGCACCGCACGCCCTGCTGGCGCCGTCATCTTCACTACACCACCACGCCGGAACTCATGACGACGCTGGTACCAGCCTGGCGGAAGGCTGTGGCCGTGATCCGCGACTTCCGCCCCGACCTGATCCACACGCACTTCGCGATTCCGTCCGGCGCCGTCGCCGCGATGCTGAGCTGGCGCTTCGACGTACCCTTCCTCATCACGGCGCACGGCTCGGACGTGCCGGGCTACAACCCGGACCGCTTCCGCATCATGCACTGGCTCGTCCACCCGCTGTGGCGGCAGATCATGCGCCGGGCCACAATGGTGACCTCACCCTCGCATTACCTGGCACGCCTGATCCACGAGCACGTCGACGTGCCAGTGACCGTTATTCCGAACGGCTACACGCCCGCCCCGCGCCTCGGCCGCGACAAGCGCAACCTGGTGCTGGTCGTGACACGGTTGTTTCCGCGCAAGGGCGTACAGCACTTCATCGAGGCTGCCCGGGGCCTGCCCGGCGACTGGGAATTCGTCGTGGCGGGCGACGGCCCCTATCTGCGTACGCTGCAGCGCCAGGCTGAGCGCCTCGACGTGCCGATCCGCTTCACGGGCTTCGTCGACAAGACGACGCTGCGCGGTCTCTACGAGGAGGCCAGGATCATGGTGTTCCCGTCGGTGCGCGAGAACTTCCCCATCGTCCTGCTCGAAGGCATGGATGCCGGCTGCGCGATCATCACGACCGACGACGATGGCTGTTCCGAGGTCATCGGCAGCGCGGGTATCATCGTTCCGCGCGGTGGTTCCGCCGGCATCCGCTCGGGGCTGCTGCGGCTGATGCAGGATCCGCAGGAATGTGATCGACTGAGCCGGTGCGCGCGGGAGCGCGCACGCGAGTTCCGCTGGCCCATGATCGCGCAGCGCTTCCGCAAGGCCTTTGCACAGGCGCTGGGGCGGCCGCTGCCCGACGAACATCGCGGTATCGACCTGGGCGCGACCGGCGTGTTCGACACGCAACGGGGCCAGCCGCGTCCGCGCCCGCGTGCAACGTCGATGCGCGAACCCGGCTGAGCCTGGACGCCACGCGCGAGAAACACAGCGGACCTGCACATGATCCCTGTCGCGTCCCACCCGCCCGCGACACACCGGTGGTTCGCGAACGTCGGCAGCGGCTACGCCGATGCCGCAGTCGGCGGCATCATCTATCTCGCCCTGACACCGATCGTGATCCGTTCGGTCGGCGTCGAGGCCTACGGCGTCTGGCTGCTCTCCCACGCGATCACCTTCTACCTGAAGTTCTTCGACTTCGGCTGCGGCGATGCCCAGGTGCGCCTGCATGCGCGACTGGCCGCGCGGCAACAACCCGCCGCGCTGGCACGCCTGATCGTCACCGTGGCCGCGGCCCTGACGATCACCGGTGTGCTGGCGGCGCTGGTCGCGCTCGGTCTCGCACTGGCTCCGACCGGCTGGTGGCTCGAGACTTCCACGGCACTGGCCGCGGATTTCCGCGTGGTGCTGGCGATCCTCGGCGTGAACCTGTTGATCGCGATTCCAGGCTCGGCGCTCGAGAACGTCTACGAGGGCGCGCAGCGCTTCGACCTGCTCAATGCGCGCAGCATCACGCTGCGACTGCTCGCGGCGGGCGCACAGCTCGGCCTGGTACTGAACGGGCACGGCATCATCGCGCTGGCGCTCGTGGAGGTCGTGGTGTCCGTGCTCGGCCTCGTCATCGATCTCGCGGTGCTCGGACGCCTGTATCCGGGGCTCTTGCGGACGCCCGTGCGCTTCCACTCCCGTACCTGGCGGCACATCCGCAAGTACTCCTTCTGGTCCGCGATCGACGACCTGGTCGCCGAAGGCACCATCAATCTCGATGAGATCCTGATCGCGGCGCTGCTGCCGATCGGCCTGATGACCCCCTACGCGATCGCTGCCACGCTGGGCGGTATCGTGCTGGTCGCGATCGGTCCACTGACCGACGTGCTGTATCCGATGCTTGCGGCGCTGCATGCCCGGCATCAGCACACCGACCTGCGCGCCGTGCTGGAGCGCGGCACCAAGGGCATGCTGGCAATCGCGATGCCGCTCGCACTGTTCATCGCCGTCTTCGGCGACACCATCGTCACCCTGTGGATTCCCGAGATCGCCGACGACGTATCACCCGCGCTGCTCGCGATCCTGTGCCTGAACGGGCTCGTCTCGGCGCTGCTCAGCACCTCGACCGTCATGCTGCTGGCGATCGGGCGGATCCGGCTGGTCGTGGGCCTGACGGTGCTCGAGGTGCTGGTCGAGGTCGCGCTGATCCTGCTGCTCGCGCCGCGCCTGGGACTCGTCGGGGTCGCGATCGGCGGCCTGGTGGCCAACGCGGGCCTCGGGCTCCTGGTTGAGCTGCCCATCACCTGCCGGCTCGTCGGCCTGTCCACGCCGGGCCTGCTCACGCGCAGCGCGCTCCGGCTGCTGGTCGCCGCGCTGCCGGCAGCGCTGCTCGCGTTCTGGCTCAGCGGACAGCTGGCGGCACCGCAGCTGCTGCCGCTCGCGCTCGCGGCGGCCCTGATCGCCCTGGCCTGGGTTGCCGGGGCGCTGCTGCTGGGTGCAACCGCCGCCGAGCGGCGCGAGTTGCTCGATGTGGCGCGCACCTGGCGCGCGGCACCGGTGTCGCACTGAGACCGGGCGACGGGAGCAGACGAGCGTGCCACGCACCCACACCTATCACGCCGACTGGCTCGATGACGGCACGCTGCACCTCGAGCGCCGCCGCCTGCAGCGATGGCTGCAGCGCGCGCGGGGTCCGCTGCGGGCGGAGAGCATCCTGCATGCGCTGGAGCGGGCCTGCCGCGAGCGGCGCAGCCTGAGCGCCATCCTGCTGCATGGGGACCGCATCGTCGGGTGTCTCATTGCGACGCGTGCCGAGAGTCGCGGCGCGGGAGCCGTGCATGGCGATCCCGGCACGTCCGGGATCCGCATCCATGCGCTCGTGACCCACCCGCGCCACCGCGGCCGCGCATGCCTGCTGCTGTTGCGCCTGGCGGCGCTGTACCGCGAGCGAGCCGACCTCCAGCAGCTGCCGTTGTGGCTGGACTGCACGCCGCAGGAAACCGCCGCCCTGCACCGGCGCCGCATCTGGCGTCGCCTCGGCCTGACGCCGGCCATCGTGGACGACCCCTGGTCCGTGGCCGGACACGTGCTGGAACTGCGGCGGGCCGTCCCGTTCGAGGGCTGCCGCATTCCGGAACTCGCATCGCAGCTGCTGCAGCCGCGTTCGTACGCAACGCCCGCCGGAACACTCACCATCGGCATCATCACGACCCGCCGCGGCTGGGACACGCTGCAGCCGCACTGGAACCGGCTGGCGCAGGCGACACCGGAAGCCACGGTGTTCCAGACCTTCGAGTTCCTGCGCCTGTGGTGGAACCACGTCGGCTGGGGCAACGAACTGCTGCTGCAGGTCGCCCTGCGCGGTGATCGGCCGGTCGCGATCCTGCCGCTGCAGCTCGATCCGCGGCACTGGTGCGGCGCCGAGTTCCGCACCCTCAGCTTTCTGGGCGACGCGCCCGAAAGCGACCGCCCGCGCCTGCTGCACGAGCCCGGCGACGCGACCCTGCCCGGGATCATGGCGCGAGACCTGCTGGCGCGTGCCGACGTCTGGGACGAACTGGCGCTCGCGGAACAGTCGGACGCGGAGCCGTTCGCAGCGGCGTTGTGCGCGGCGCTCGCGGCGCAGGGCTTCCACGTCGGGCACGGTGTGCCGAAGGAGGCGCCGCGCGTCGTTCTCGATGGCACCTGGCCCGACTACCTGCGCAGCCGCTCGCGCGCGCTGCGCAAGGGCCTGCGCCGCAAGCGCCAGAAACTGGAACAGCAGGGTCGGCCGCGGCTGGTGACTGTCGCCGTGGGCGGTGACGACGGGCACGCGCTCGAGGAATACCTCGCGATCGAGCGTGCCAGCTGGAAGAACGGCAGCACCGTCGGTGTGCTGCGCGACGAGGTTACGACGGCCCTGTATCGCGAGACCATCGGACGGCTTGCGGCCTCGCATGCAGTGGAATTCCGCTTCCTGCAGGTCGGCGATCGCACCATCGCCGCGACATTCGGCATCGTGTGGCGCGATGCCTGGTACTCGCTGCACATCGCACACGACCGTGCCTGGGATGGATGCTCGCCCGGCGTGCTGCTGACCGCGATGGAGATCGAAGAGGCCTTCGCGACGCACCGCTATCGAGTGTTCGACTTCCTCTCCGGGGCGCTCACGAACAAGCGCGAGTGGGCCAACGACCGGGTAATCACACGCGACCTGCACGCAATGAGAACGGGGCCCGCGTGCAGCGCGTTCTTTCTGGTCTATTTTGCGTGCAAGCCGGCTCTGAACCGCGCCCTGGCGTGGCTCCGGAACCGGAGAATCCGGCCGAGGACCCCGGACCGGACCGCCACGAGGCATGACGATGATGCAGCCAGCCATGACTGACCGCCTGCGCACCGTACCCCGCGTCGTACTGCCTGCGGCGCCCGCACGTGGCAGCGATGCGCCGATCCGGGGCCTGCGCTGCCGCACGCTGACGCGGCTCAGCGACTGGGAATCAGTGCAGCCCTGGTGGGACGAGCTGCTGGCGCAGTCCGCCGACGCCACGCCCTGGCAGAGCTGGGACTACCTGTCGCGCTGGTGGCGACACCTGTCGGCCGGCAAGGATCTGCGGCTGTTCATCGTGGAGCGCGACGGCCGGCCCGTGCTCGCGCTGCCACTGCAGATTTCGCGCCGCTTCGAGATGCTGGGGCTGCCCGTGCGCATGATCGAGCCGATCGGCATGATCATGGACGTCAACCGTCCACGCCTCGCGCTGGGTGCCCTGGACCCCGAGGCCTATCGCTGTGCCTTCGAAGCGCTGTGGCAGTCGCGGCGCGACTGGGACCTCATCCGCATCGACGAGAAGCTCTCGGACGACCCGGAGGTCGAGCTGCTGAAGGCCTTCGCGGCGGAGCACGGGCTCTGGTACCGGGACATCTTCTCGCACCTGTGCCCGTACCTCGACCTGAGACAGAACTGGGACGATTACCTCGCGGCACGCGGCAAGCGCCTGCGCAAGAACCTGCGCGCCTCGCAACGCAAGCTCGAGGCCATGGGACCCGTCGAGCTGCGCACCCATGCGACGCCGGCCGAAGTGCACCGCGGCTACGACCGTGTGCTCGAACTGCACCGGTTGAGCTGGAAGGGCCGCAAGCAGGTCGAGCAGAGCCAGTCGCCGCAATACCAGGCGTTCTACCGCGAGTGGCTGGACAGCCTCGCGCACCGGGACGCCGCGCGCATTCTTGTGCTGTTCTGCGGCGCGCGACCGGTCGCCGCGACGATCGCCGTCGTGGAGGGCGACACCTACTACTCCGCGCAGATCGTGCACGACGAGCAGTTCCGCGCCGTCTCCCCGGGCACGCTGCTGGAATCGATGGAGATCGAAGACCTCATGCGCACCGGTCGCTGCCGGCACTACGACTTCCTCGGCGCGTTCCTGAACAACAAGCTGCGCTGGACCGACACGGCCCGCGCGACGTCGCTGGTGTTCGTGTTCCGTCCTTCGCTGCGCGCGCTCGTGATCGAGGGCTACTACTTCCGGGCCAAGCCCTGGATCAAGTCGACGCTGAGGTGGCTCATGCGCCGGCCACCGCCTCCCGCAATGCCGGCTCGGTAGCGGCTGCCTTCAGCAGCATCTCATCCAGCTCGGCGCGCGGCTCCGACAGGTCCACGATCGCCCCGCCCGCGCCGACCGAGGCGCCACCCGCGGCCACGACGATGCTGCGGATGACGACGCCCAGGTCCGCGGCGCCATCGACCCCGAACCATCCGAGCGCCCCGGAGTAGGGTCGGCGTGCGCCCCCTTCCAGCCGGTCGATGATCTCCATCGTGCGCAGCTTTGGCGCGCCGGTCATGGACCCCGGCGGGAACGCCGCCCGCGCGGCCTGCACCGCGTCGCAGCCCGCGGCCAGCCGGCCCGTGATGGTGCTGACGAGCTGGTGGACCGTCGCATAGCTCTCGACGACGAACAGCTGCGGGACTTCGACCGACCCGATCTCACAGACGCGCCCGAGGTCGTTGCGCAGCAGGTCGACGATCATGAGGTTCTCGGCGCGATCCTTGGCGCTGCCGGCGAGGTCCGCGCGCAATGCCGCATCTTCCCGCGGTTCCGCGCTGCGGCGGCGCGTGCCCTTGATCGGCTGCGCACAGACCGCGCCGTCGGCATCCACACGCAGGAAACGTTCGGGTGAGGAGCCCAGCACGGCGATCCCCGGCATCGCGAAATATGCGCCGTGCGGAGCCGGGTTGTGCCGGCGCAGCGCGAGCCAGGTCGGCAGCGGCTCCACGCGCGCGGCACATTCGAAAAGATTCGTCAGGCAGACCTCGTAGCTCTGCCCGCGCCGGATCTCGTCCTGGCAGACGGCGATCAGCTCGAGGTATCGCGTGCGGTCGTGGCGCGGCGTGCAGGGCGGCGTGCAGGCCACAACCCGCGGCGCTGCGGGCCGATCCGGTGGTGGAGCCATCGCCAGCAGCCGCGCCGTCGTCTCGCGCAGCCATTGCGCCGCACGCGCCGCTCGACCCGCACGTTCGAGGCAGACGAGGTGTACATCGCCGCTCGCATGATCGAAAGCGAGGAACCGGTCGGCGAAGATGAAGGCCGCGTCGGGTGTCGGCGCGCGATGCGCGTTGCTCGCACCGCAGTCCGCCTTCAGCTCGTAGCCCAGGTAGCCGACGTAGCCGCCGTGGAAAGGGAACGGCAATGCTGTGCCGGCCGGGCGACGCAACCGCAGCATGCGCGCGAGGTGGTCGAAAGCGGTCTCGTGACAGCGGCTCGCGACGCCCTCGCGCAACACCTCGACGGTGCGGCGCGTGACGTCGTAGCGCAGGCATTCGGCATTCGGGCCGGTCGCGTCACCCATGTACGAAAAACGTGGCTCGCCGGAGCGGAACTCACCGTCCAGCCAGAACGACGCGCTCGCGTCGCCGAACAGTCCCGTGAATACGGTGGCGGCATCGACCGTGACCGGCACGTGGCGATGATGCACTTCCCAGCCCGGCTCGGCGCTCGTCGTCGGGCCGGGTTCGCTGGCCGCGGTCCCGATACGGCCGGTCGGCGGCGAGCCGTCCTGCCCACGCGGCGCAGCACGCGACAGCCGCTTCGGGCGGGCGTGCGCCGCGGTGAGGTCGCGGAAGTTCTGCAGCAGCAGACGCCCGTGGGGCGTGCCGATGGATTCCGGGTGAAACTGCACGCCCCAGATCGGACGCTCGCGATGCCGCAGCGCCATCAGCACGCCGTCGTCGGTCCAGGCCAGGCGTTCCAGCACTTCCGGCAGGACCGTGACCTGCAGCGAGTGATAGCGCACGGCCGGAAATGGCGACGGCAACCCGCGAAAGAGCTCGCCGCCGTGGTGATGCACGGCACTCGCACGGCCGTGAACGGGTCGCGCCGCCTCGCGCACCTCACCGCCGAAGGCCGTACAGATGCCCTGGTGCCCGAGACAGACGCCGAGCAACGGCACCGGCGATTCGAGGATTGCGCGCCGGCACACCCCGAAATCGCGCTCCACCTCGGGATGCCCGGGGCCCGGCGAGATGACGATATTGTCGAACTCGAGTTCGCGCAGCGCCTCCCAGGACGCCTCGTCGTTGCGCACGACGAGCGGCGGCGTGCCGTTCAGCCCGGCGAGGTACTGGTACAGGTTGTACGAGAACGAATCGTAGTTGTCGATCAGCAGTGTCTTCATCGTGGGCACCGGCCGCCCACGACAGCCGTGCGCGGCACCGTTCAGGATACGTCGCCGCGCCCGATCGCGTAGTACTTCAGGCCGAAGCGCCGCACCAGTGCAGGGTCGTACAGGTTGCGGCCATCGAAGATCAC
>CAYWMY010000071.1:0-10410 GCA_964459405.1 uncultured Steroidobacteraceae bacterium
CCTGAAGCTCGCGCATCGACGCGCCGTGGCGGTGCGCCTGCCGGCGTAGCCCGGAGGCGGGCGGCGAAGCGGTGTCCGGCCCTTGTTCCTGACGGCTTTGTTCCTGACGGCTCGCGTCGTGACGCGGGCTGCGCTAGCATTGGCACAACCTTGGGGTGGCCTGAAATGGCCTGAGACGCTGGATGCCGCAGGGCTGACCAGCGAACCCGTTGAACCTGATCCGGTTAGTACCGGCGTAGGGAGCAGGTGTCGTGCTGGTCTTCGCATCATTCCGTGCCACTTCGCCGGCTCGCGCGCGCCGGTCACCGGTTCCCCGTTGCCGGAGACCCGCCATGAATCGAGTGCTTGTCCATTCACTGACCATCGCACTGTCTGCGGCCGGTGCCGCGCTGGCGCAGGCGGCCGAGTCGTTGCCAGCGGCGGAACTCGACGAAGTCGTCGTCACGGCGACCCTGCGTCCGTTGCCCTGGCTGCGGGCGCCGGTCAGTGCGGTCGTGCTGGATGCGCGCGAGCTCGATGAGGGCGGGCGCGATCACTTCGCCGACGTGCTGGCGCTGGTGCCCAACCTGAACTGGTCCGCCGGCAGCTCGCGGCCGCGTTACCTGCAGCTGCGCGGCATCGGCGAGCTGGAGCAGTACCAGGGCGCACCGAATCCCTCGGTCGGATTCCTGATCGACGGCATGGACTTCAGCGGCATCGGCATGGCCGCGACGACCTACGGCGTCGAGCGTGTCGAGGTGCTGCGCGGGCCGCAGGGCACACGCTATGGCGCGAACGCGCTCGCCGGGCTCGTCAGCATCACCAGCCTGGCGCCGGCCGAGAGATTCGGCGCCGCCGCGGAACTCGGTGGCGGCGAGGACGGCTACCGCGCCGTCGCGGCGACCATCACGGGCCCCGCGGCACGCCTGCGTTCGGCCTGGCGGCTCACGGCTGCGCGCACGGAATCGGACGGCTTCCATCGCAATGCCTTCCTCGGTCGCGACGATACCAATAGCCGCGAGGAGAGCACCGTGCGCGCGCGCTGGCAGGCATCGCCGGGGGAGACGATGGATCTCGACCTGTCGCTGCTCGCGGTGGATCTCGACAATGGCTACGACGCCTTCGCGATCGACAACTCACGCACCACGCAGAGTGACACTCCGGGCCGGGATTCGCAGCAGGCGCTGGGTGGCTCGCTGAAGCTCGAGTGGCACGGTCTCGCCTTCGCGGAGGCGAGCCTGCTCGCGACCTACATCGACGCGGACAGCCGGCACGCCTATGACGGCGACTGGGGCAATGCGCAGGGCTGGGCGCCCTTCGTCTACGACTTCACCTACGATGCACGCCGCGACCGCCGCCATCGCAGCGCGGAACTCCGGCTCGCCTCGCGCGCGGACGCCGCGGGACCCGCCTGGCTCGTGGGACTCTACGCCTTCGATCTCGACGAGCGCATCCGCGAGCGCAGCGCCGGCGAATACCTCGATGCGGTGGTCTACGACTTCGCGCTCAGCTCCGACGACACGCTCGACAGCCGCTACTCGGCCACGAACCTCGCGGCATTCGCTGCGCTGGACGGCCGCCTCGGATCGCGCTGGAGCTGGTCGCTCGGCGCGCGCATCGAGCGACGCGATGCGCGCTACCGCGATGCGACCGCGTCCTTCGGTACGCCGGTCGGCGCGCAGTCGTTCTCGCCCGCGGACACGATGTGGGGCGGGCACGCGTCACTGTCGCGTGAGCTGGGCGAATCCTCTTCCGCGTATATCTCTGTCGCGCGCGGCTACAAGGCCGGCGGCTTCAACATCGGTGTTGCCGTGCCGGATGAGCGCCGCGAGTTCAAGTCCGAGTCGCTGCTGAACCTCGAACTCGGCTGGCGCAGCAGCCTCGCGGGCGGTCGCGTGCGGGCCGAGGCCACGGTGTTCCACATGCGGCGGCGGTCGCTGCAGATCCGCACGGGTGAGCAGCTCGTGCCCGGCGATCCGAATACCTTCGTGTTCTTCACCGACAACGCGGCGCGAGGCACCAGCAGCGGCATCGAGGGATCACTGCGCTGGCGGCCGGTGGATGCCTTCGAGTTCGGTGCGAGCCTCGGGCTGCTGCGCGCGCGCTACGCGGACTATGCGCCGGGCGGTGTCGCACTGCCGAACCGGGATGTGCCGCATGCGCCGCGGCTGCAGTACGCGCTGAACGGCACCTGGCGCCATCCGTCCGGCCTGTTCGCGCGGCTCGACGTCACGGGCATGGGCCGCTACTACTTCGACGTTCCGCCCGTCGACGTGCGTTCCGGCGCCTACGCGCTGACCCACCTGAGGCTCGGGCTCGAACGTGACCGCTGGTCGGTCGCGCTGTGGGCGCGCAACCTGTTCGACCGGCGCTACGCGGTGCGCGGTTTCTTCTTCGGCAACGAGCCGCCGGATTTCGCCGCCACTCTGTATACGCAGCGCGGCGATGCGCGCCAGCTCGGCGCAACCATCAGCGTGAACTTCGAGTGAGGGAGAGAGCATGAAGATCGCGGTCGAGATCAGTCTGTATCCGCTGGACCGGGAGTTCATTCCGCCGATCCAGGATTTCATCGACCGCCTGAATCGCTGCAGCGGTCTGGTCGTGGTCACCAACGCCATGAGCACGCAGATCTCCGGCGAGCACGACGTGGTGTTCGAGGCGCTCAGGCGGGAGACCGCCGCGACCTTTGCCGCCCGGCACCGCGCGGTGTTCGTGATGAAGGTCCTGGGTGGCAAGGACTGAGATCGTCGCGGCGCTCGCTGCGGTCTCGTGGCTCGAGATCTCAGGCGTCGCCACGGGGTTCGTCTACATCGCACTCGCGATCCGCCAGCACCGGGCCTGCTGGATCGCGGGAGCCGTCTCGACGGCGCTGTACCTCGGCGTGTTCATGCGTGCGCACCTGTACCTGCAGGGTGGCCTGCAGTGTGCGTACCTGGTGCTCTCGGCCTACGGCTGGTGGGCCTGGCGGCGGCGCGCCGCGGCTGGTGACGGCGCCGTGGTCAGGCGGGCCCCGGTGCACCTGCAGGCGAAGCTGCTGCTCGCCGTGGGTGCGGCGACGGTGGCGACGGCCCCGCTGCTGCAGACACACACCGATGCTGCATCGCCGTGGCTCGATTCGGCCACCACATGGGCCAGTATTGCGGCCACCTGGCTGCTGGCGCGCAGGTTCGTCGACAACTGGAGGTGGTGGATCGTGATCGACCTCGGCATCGGCGCACTCGCGATCGCGCAGCGGCTGTGGCTGACTGCACTGCTCTATGTGGCCCTGGCGACGCTCGCGGTCGTGGGCCTGCGGCGCTGGCGGCGCGCGGGCGCGGCGGTCGCATGACGCCGAGTGCTGCGGGCGGGGATCCGGATGCGCTCGCCGGCGCCATCGACTGGCTGCGCAGGGCCAGCGGTATTGTCGTGCACCGCACGCAGCGTCTGCCGGGCGGCGAGATCAATGTGAGCCACCGGCTGTGGACCTCGGACGGCGAGCTGGTGCTGCGGCTTGCCCCGGCGCGCGAGGCGGAACTGCAGGTCGATCGTCGCAGCGAGTGCGCGATCCTGCGGCGGGCAACCCGCGCGGGGCTCGCGCCCGAGGTGGTCAGCTGCGTGCCGGAGCGGCATCTGCTCGTGACGCGCGAGATCACGCCGGGTGCCTGGAGCCGGGAACAGGCCTGCTCCGCGGCCGGGATCGCGTCAATGGGGCGCTGGCTCGCGCGGTTGCATGCGCTCGTACCGCCCGCGGGTTGTCGTGTGGTCGACTTCGCTCAGCTGCTCGCGGGTTATGTCGCGACGCTCGGTGCGCGCGGCGCCGGCGACGAGGTGCTCGCGCCACTGCGGGCGGTCGCCGGGCATGTGCGCGGTGCTGCGCTGGAGCCTGTCGCTCCGGCGCTCTGCCATTACGATCTGCACCACCTCAATATCGTCGGTGCCGTCGATTCGCCGCTCGTGGTCGACTGGGAATACGCGGGCCTCGGCGATCCGCGCCTCGACCTCGCGCAGTACGCGCTCGTGCACCAGCTCGACGTGTCGCAGTGTGCGGCGCTGCTGCGGGCCTACGCGGCGGCCGGTCGCCGCGTGACGCTCGCAGGGCTGCGCGCGGCCATGGATCTCGCGGCGGCCGTGAATTCGGCCTGGCAGGCCGTGGCGCGGACTGGCGGCGTGGCCACCCCGTAGTCCGGCGCAAGGCCGCGGCCGTCGTCCGGCGCACCGAAATCCCGAACCCGGCCAAGGGCTTGCCCCCCTTGCCTTGCGGGCGGTCCGTGGCGACAATTCGCGCCCTCTCCTCCTGGGCCGGCCGCCGTTGCCGCTGGCCCGCCGCCGCACAGGGTTGTTACGGACATGGCAGACATCGTCGTCGTCGATCGGGACGGGATTGAGCACACGGTCACCGGGCGCGAGGGCGTGTCCGTGATGGAGACGCTGCGCGATCTCGAGTACGGCCTGTCGGCGATCTGCGGCGGCATGTGTTCGTGTGCGACCTGTCACATCTACGTCGACCCGGCGTGGGAGCCGAAGCTGCCGCCGAAGCAGGGCGACGAGATGGAACTGCTGCGCGAGATGACGCACACGAACGAGCATTCGCGGCTGTCCTGCCAGGTGCAGTTCACGCCAGACCTGTCGGGCCTCAAGGTCACGATCGCACCCGACGAGTGACGCGCTCGCGGCGGACGGTCGCGTTGACCCATGCTCCCGACGTCGCCTGGCCGCTGATGTTCGGGTTCCCGCAATGATGCGAAGAGGCGGTCCGCCGCGGCCGCCGGCCTGCTTGCGTGAAGGATCCCGGGCCGAGAGACGCGAAGAACACATCCCTGTGAGCTCGTCGCGCGCCGTCCCTGGCGCGCGACGCTCTCGGCCCGGGACCTTCACCGCGGCCGGCGGCGTGACCGGCTGATCGTGGGTGGCGCGTCGGCGGTACGTGCGATGGTGCGGCGGCGCTGCAGGACGCGGGGTCATTCACGATTTCGGCCGCGACGCCGATGAGCGCGGGCGCGCAGGAGGGTCGGCGAGTCGAGCGTAAATCTTCCCGCGAGACGAGCCGAGCCCTCCGTTGCAGCCTGCGCCCGCTGCATGCCTGTCACGAAATCGTGAATGTCCCCGGTTCCGCGCGCAGCCCGCGCCAAGCCGCCACGCTGCTCAGCGTTTCTCCGCCTGGCGCGCGACGGCCTCCGCCGCGGCCTTGATGGCCTCCGGGTCGCCGAGGAAGCGACGCGGCGTGCGCGGGCGCAGCGCGTCGTCGAGCTCGTAGAGGATCGGCACGCCGGTCGGGATGTTGAACTCCACGATGTCGGCGTCCGACATGCCGTCCAGCATCTTCACGAGCGCGCGCAGGCTGTTGCCGTGCGCCACGACCAGCACGTTGCGGCCGCGGCGCAGTTCGGGCGCGATGCGCTCGACCCACAGCGGCTGCACGCGCCCCAGAGTGTCCTTCAGCGATTCCGTGGCCGGCAGCTCCGAGGGTTTGAGCCCGGCATAACGGCGATCGTGGCGGGGATGACGCGGATCATCGGGCGCCAGCGGCGGCGGCGGGATGTCGTAGCTGCGCCGCCAGATCTTGACCTGCTCCGCGCCGTGCTTCGCCACGGTCTGCGCCTTGTCCAGTCCCTGCAGGGCCCCGTAGTGGCGCTCGTTCAGGCGCCAGTCCCGTTCCACGGGCAGCCACATCAGGTCCATCTCGTCGAGCGCGATCCACAGCGTGCGGATGGCACGCTTCAGCACCGAAGTGAAGGCGATGTCGAACGTGAGCGCCTCCTTCAGCAGCAGCGCGCCGGCCTCGCGCGCCTCGGTGCGACCCTGCTCGGTCAGATCGACGTCGGTCCAGCCGGTGAACAGGTTTTCGAGGTTCCAGATGCTCTGGCCATGGCGAATCAGCACGAGCTTTCCGGGCACGGCGGGTCTCCAGCGGGAAAAAACGCTGCGCTTTATAGCACAGCGGGGCGTGCCGGCGCGGGTTGCTCAGCCGCTGGTCAGCCGCCGCGCGGCGGCGAGCGCGACCGACAGCGTGGGGAAGTCTGCCGGCGCCGCACGCATGGGCGCCTGGCTGCGGGCCAGCGCCTCCAGCGCGTCCCGGTGCCGGTGGCGCCACCGCGCCAGCGCTGCGGCCGCACTGGTGCCCGCGGACCGGCGCAGCACCTGTTCGCACAGCTGCCGCTGCAGTGCGCAGGCCTCCTCGCGCAGCGCACCACGCGCCAGCGTCTGCAGGTGGCGCTCGACGGGCAGGGCGTCGATCTGCTGTCGAAGCCAGTCGAGACCAGCGGCGGCGCCAAGCTCGAGATACACACGCGCCGCGTGCGGCATCGGAACCCGCGTCACCGAGGCCAGGTCGACGACGTCGATGCCTGACCGTGCCAGCGACAGCGCCGAAACCGTTGCGGCGAGTCGTTCCGGTACGCCGCCACTGTGCAGCTCGCGCGTCGCGGCCGTGAGTCGTTCCGCCTCGATGCCGCCGACGAGCGCGGGTGCCTGCGCGAGGAACCGCCGCAGTCCGTGGCCGAACGCGGCGACGCTGCGCTCGATGTCGAGCGTGGCTCCGCCCCGATCGAGGAACCAGTACGAGAGCTGCGCCAGCACACGAACGGTCCGCTGCATCATCGCGTACTGCTGTCCGGCCGGCAGCAGGCCGTCCTGCGCCTCGATGGCTGCCCACAGCTCGCGCATGCCCGTGATCTCGCGCGCGATCGTGCAGGCGCGCGCCACGGCGCCGGCCGGGGCGCCGGTGTCCTCGACGGCGCGTGGCACGAACGCGGGCCCCATGCGGTTGGTGAGGCTGCTGGTCGTCGCCGTGACGATGATCTCGCGCCGCAGCCGGTGGTCCGCGATTTCGCGGGCGAAGCGCCGGCGCATCGGTTCGGGGAAGTAGCGCACGAGTTCACGTCCGAGATAGCCGTCCTCGGGAACGTCGGACTGCAGCAGCCGCTCGTTGAGCCAGATCTTGGACCAGCACAGCAGCGTCGCGATCTCCGGTCGCGTGAAGTCCGTGCCCCGGCGCCGACGTTCCGCGAGTTCCTCCTCGTCGGGCAGGCCTTCCAGCCGCCGGTCGAGACCGGCATTGCGTTCGAGCAGGCTGATCAGGTGCGCGAACTCGCCGAAACGCCCCGGCGCTGCGGTCTGCACCACCGAGATCGCCTGGCTCTGCACGTAGTTGTTGCGCAGTACGAGGGCGGCGACGTCGGGCGCCATGCGGGCGAGCAGCCGGTCGCGTGCGGATCGCGCCAGGCGGCGCCGCCGCAGCGCCGCGTCGAGCGCGATCTTGATGTTCACCTCGAGGTCGGAACAGTTGACGCCGCCCGAGTTGTCGATGAAGTCGGTGTTGATGCGCCCGCCATGCTGCGCGTATTCGATGCGCCCGGCCTGCGAGAAACCGAGGTTGCCGCCCTCGCCGACCACGCGTGCGCGCAGCCTTGCGCCGTCGACGCGCACCGCGTCGTTGACGCGGTCGCCGACAGCGGCGTGCGATTCGCCAGTGGCCTTGACGTAAGTGCCGATGCCGCCGTTCCAGAGCAGGTCGACCGGCAGGCACAGGATGCGACGGATCACCTCCTGCGGCGCGGCGCTCGCGGTCTCGAGACCGAGGAGCCTGCGCGCTTCCGGCGCGAGCGTGAGGCTCTTGGCGTGACGGTCGAAGATGCCGCCGCCGCGCGACAGCAGCCGCCGGTCGTAGTCGTCCCAGCCCGAGCGCGCCAGTCGGAACAGCCGTCGGCGTTCGACGAAGCTGCGCGCCGCGTCGGGTTCTGGATCGATGAAGATGTGCTGGTGGTTGAACGCCGCGACCAGCCGGATGTGGCGCGACTGCAGCATGCCGTTGCCGAACACGTCGCCGGACATGTCGCCGATGCCCGCGACCGTGAAATCCTGCCGTCCGGCATCGAGGCCGAGCTCGCGGAAATGGCGCTTCACGCACTCCCACGCGCCGCGCGCGGTGATCGCCATGCGTTTGTGATCGTACCCGGCCGAGCCGCCGGAGGCGAAGGCGTCGCCGAGCCAGTGACCGCATTCGAGCGAAATCGCGTTGGCGAGGTCTGAAAAGGTGGCGGTGCCCTTGTCGGCCGCCACCACGAGATACGGGTCGTCGCCGTCGAGTCGCACCACGCCGGGCGGCGGCACGACGCGGCCGTCGACGATGTTGTCGGTGAGTCCGAGCAGCGCCCGGATGAAGATCCGGTAACTCTCGATGCCGTCCTGCCGGATGCCCTCGCGCGTCGCCGGCGGTCGCCGCGGCACGAAGCCTCCCTTCGCCCCCACCGGCACGATCAGCGTGTTCTTGACGTTCTGCGCCTTCATGAGCCCGAGCACCTCGGTGCGGAAGTCCTCGGGCCGTTCGGACCAGCGCAGACCGCCTCGGGCCACGCGGCCCATGCGCAGGTGCACGGCCTCGACGCGTGGAGCGTGCACGAAGATCTCGCACAGCGGGCGCGGCGGCGGCGCCTCGGGCACGCGGCGCGTCTCGATCTTGAGCGCGAGCCATGGCTGTGGCGCGCCGCCGGTGTCACGCTGGAAATGGCTGGTGCGCACCGTGGCTTCGATCGCGTGGTCGAGCGCGCGCAGGATGCGGTCCTCGTCCTGACGTGACACCTGGGCGAGGTGCCGCTGGAACGCCGCCCGGTGGCGCGCCACGAGCCGGTCGCGCCGGTGGCCGCGACGCAGGGGCTCGAACTGCGCGACGAACCGGCCCGCCAGCGCGCGCGTCGCGGCCGCGTGGGTCACGAGCGTATCTTCGAGATAGCGCTGGCTGAAGGGCAGGCCGAGCTGCATGAGCCAGCGCGCGTAGGCCCGCAGTACCGCTGCCAGACGCCAGTCGAGGGCGGCCGCGACCACGAGCCGGTTGAAGCCGTCGTCATCGGCATCGCCGCGCCACACGGCTGCGAAGGCCTCCGCGAGCCGCGCCGCGTCCCGCGCGGGTTCGATGCGCGTGGCCACGCTGCTCTCGACGGCGAAATCCTGCAGCCACACGGTGTCGCCGCCGCTCGTCAGCACGTGAGGATGCTCGCTCACCAGCCTGAAGCCCAGGTTCTCGATCATGGGCAGCACGTCCGATACGCGAATCGCCGTGCCGCGGCGGAACAGGCGGAACGACAGGCGTGCGCGCGTGCCGCTCCCGCGACACACGAGGCGCATGCCGGGCACCGCAGCGTCGGGACGCAGTGCCTGCAGCGCGGCGATGTCGTCGACGGCCTCGTTCGCGGGCACGTCGGCACGGTAGGAGGCGGGGAACAACGGACCGTACCATTCCAGCAGCTGCAGTGCCGTGGCCTCCTCGTGGCGCGCCAGCAGCGCCGCGCGCAGGTCGTCGTGCCAGCTGCGTGTGGCCGCGGCGACACGCCGCTCGAGCTGCGCCGCGCTGATTCGCACCGGCCGCGCTGGATCGGTGCGCACCAGCACATGCAGGCGCGCGGTCGCCGATTCAGACAGCTGCACCTCCGAGGTGACCTGCAGACCGTCGACCGCCCCGCGGATCAGTTCCTCGACACGCCGCCGTGCCTCCGTGTTGTAGCGGTCGCGGGGCAGGTACACGAGGCAGTAGCAGAAGCGTCCGAACGCGTCGCGGCGCAGGAACAGCCGCGTGCGCGCGCGCTCGTAGAGGTGGACGATGCCACGTATCGTGGTCACCAGCTCGGCGGCCGTGGCCTGGAACAGTTCGTCGCGCGGGTGGTTCTCGATGACGTTCAGCAACGCCTTGCCGTCGTGGCTCGCGGGATCGAGGCCGAAATGCCGCAGCAGCTGCTCGACCTTGCGTCGCAGCAGCGGGACCTCCCGAGGACTCGAGTGATAGGCCGAGGAGGTCCACAGGCCGATGAATCGATGCTCGCCGGCGGCCCGGCCGTGGGCGTCGAAGATCTTGACGCCGACGTAGTCGGGATAGGTCGCGCGGTGCACGCTCGACAGTTCGTTGCCCTTGCCGATCAGGATCGGTGCGGGACTGCGCGCGAAGCGCAGCACGGCTCCGGTCAGCGGCAGCGGCGGGGGTGGTGGCCGCTCGTCATGGCCGGGGCGCAGCAGGCCCTGCCCCGTGTCCGGCAGCGGCACGAGGATCTGGCCGCGGCCGCGGCGCACGATGCGGTATTCGCGATAGCCGAGGAACGTGAAGTGATCGGCGACCATCCAGCGCAGCAGCGCCGCGGCTTCCTGCGCCTCGGCTCGCGGCGTGCGTGGTGCGCCGGATTCGAGCTGGGTCGCGGCGTCGAGTGCGCGGGCCGTGATGGCGCGCCAGTCGGTGGTCGCGGCACGCACGTCCGCGAGCGTGCGCAGCAGGCGCTGCCGGATCGCCTCGATGCGCAGCGGATCGGCGATGCGATCGATTTCGTAGAGCTGCCAGGACTCGGCGCGCACCTTGAGTGCGCCTGCCGGCAGGTCCGCGAAGCCCCGGATGCGGCCCGCGGCGTTCCGGTCGACGCCCAGCACGGGGTGCACGACGAGGTGCAGGCCGGCTCCGGCCGCGGCGAAGGCCAT
>CAYWMY010000072.1:0-10384 GCA_964459405.1 uncultured Steroidobacteraceae bacterium
ATCGGGCTCGAGAAATATCCGGGCACGCTGATCTTCGTCTCGCACGACCGCGAGTTCGTCTCCGGTCTCGCGACCCGCATGATCGAGCTGAAGCCCGACGGCACGGTCGTCGACTTCACCGGCAGTTACGACGAGTACCTGGACTCACAGGGTCTCCAGTCCTGAGCGGCGGCTCCGGACACTGCCGCAGCCGCCATCGCCGGTGTGCCTCGGCATTCCGATGTCGCGACCGCCGCAGCCCGGGAACTTCATCCCGCGAAGATCCCTCGTGGCCTGAGCGCCATACCGCCGACTCGATCCGCAGCATGCGCCTGGAATTCGCGGCGCTGCTCTTCAGTTCGCTGTCTCTCCGTCGGTGCCGGACGGCGCAGGCATGACCCTGCCTTGTGACACAGCAGGACTACCGCGTCGTCTCCGGCGCCGGCCGCGACGGCAGCTGGCGCTTCACGGGCGCCGCGGGCGCGAAACCGCGCTTGCGCATCAGCGCGTCGATCGATGCGTCACGGCCGCGGAAAGCCCGATAGGCCTCTGCGGGATCGACCGTGTTGCCCTTCGTGAACACGTGCTCCCTGAGGCGCGCGGCCACTTCGCGGTCCCAGGGCCCGCCGGCCGCCGTGAACGCCTCCCAGGCATCCGCCGTCAGCGTGTCGGCCCACAGGTAGCTGTAATAGCCGGCCGAATAGGCATCGCTCGAGAAGATGTGGCTGAACTGCGGCGTGCGATGCCGCATGACGATCTCGCGCGGCATGTCGAGTGCGGTCAGCGTCTCGCGCTCGAAACGGTCGGGATCGATGTCCCGGGCTCCCGCCAGGTGGAGTCTCATGTCAATGAGCGCGCTCGCGAGGTACTCCACGGTCTTGAATCCCTGGTTGAACTTCTCCGCGCGCTGCACTTTCTCGATCAGCGCGGCCGGCATCGGTTCGCCCGTGCGGTAATGACGCGCGAAACGGTTCAGCACCTCCGGTACGGACAGCCAGTGTTCCAGCAGTTGCGAGGGGAACTCCACGTAGTCGCGGGGCACCGCGGTGCCCGACAGGCCCGGATAGCTCACGTTCGACGACAGGCCGTGCAGCGCATGGCCGAACTCGTGGAACAGCGTCGTGGCGTCCTCCCAGCTGATCAGCACGGGTTCGCCCGGCCCGGGTGGCACGAAGTTCGAGTTGTTCGAGACCAGCGTCGTGACCTCGCCCTGGAAGCGCTCCTGCGCGCGATAGGCGTTCATCCAGGCACCGCTGCGCTTGCCCTTGCGCGCATAGGGGTCGAAATACCACAGGCCGACGTGCCGGCCGGTGCCGTCCACGACTTCCCAGACGCGCATGTCGGCATGGAACACCGGCACCCGTCCCGGCTCGAGGGGACGGAACTGCAGCCCGAACAGTTCCCGCGCCACGTAGAACATGCCCTCGCGCAACTGCTCCAGCTGCAGATAGGGCTTGAGCTCGTTGGTGTCGAGGTCGTAGCGCGCCTTGCGGACCTTCTCGGCGTAGAAGCGGTAGTCCCAGGCCTCGATGCGGACGCCGGCACCCTCGGCGTCGGCGATGGCCTGCATGTCGGCGACCTCCTCGCGCACCCGCGCGACGGCCGGCCCCCAGACCGCCTCGAGCAGTGCGAGCGCACGCTCGGGCGTCTTCGCCATCTGGTCCTCGATGCGCCAGTGCGCATGCGTGGGGTAGCCAAGCAGCGTGGCGCGTTCGGCACGCAGCTTCAGGATCTCGGTGATCAGCGCGTTGTTGTCGCGCGCATCGCCGTTGTCACCGCGATTGACGAACGTGCGCCAGACCTTCTCGCGCAGATCGCGTCGCGTCGAGTATTCGAGGAAAGGTTCCACGCTGGAGCGCGTGTTCAGGATGGCCCAGCGGCCCGCGTGGCCGCGCGCCTGCGCGGCCGCCGCGGCGGCCGAGCGCACCGATTCCGGCAGTCCCGCGAGATCGGCCTCGGCCTCGAGCAGCAGCATCTGCCCGTCCTCCTCGGCGAGCACGTTCTGGCTGAAGCGTGTGGTCAGCTCCGCGAGGCGCTGGTTGATGGCGGACAGGCGCGCCTTGGCCGGCTCGTCGAGCCGCGCACCGGCGCGCACGAAACCCGTGTACCGCAGCCAGACGAGCCGCTGCTGTTCCGGCGTCAGGCCCGAACGCTCGCGCGCCTCGTAGACGGCGGCGATGCGTTCGAACAACCGCCGGTTCTGCACGATGCGGTCGCTGTAGGCCGCGAGCTTCGGCGACATCTCGCGATCGATCGCCTCGACCACCTCGTCGTTCAGCGAGTTGCTGTAGATGCCGAGCACGGTCGCCGCGCGATCGAGCGCGCGCCCGGCACCTTCGAGCGCCTCGATGGTGTTCTTGAAGCCGGGCGGCGCCGGATCATTGGCGATGCGGTCGATCTCCTGCAGTCCGTCGGCCATGGCCTGTTCCAGCGCCGGGCGCAGGTCCGCGGGCTCGAAGCGGTCGAACGGTGGCACGCCGCCATAGGGCCCGGGCCACGGTGCGAGCAGCGCACTGACGCCTGACGCGGACGAAGACGGCGCACTCGCAGCGGCGGTTGTGGACTCGAGACTCTGACAGCCGCTCGTGCTCATGATCGTACCCAGCAAGGCGATGAGGGGCAGGCGCGACGATGATCGCATGCAAGGCTCCCGTGGTGGCCGGACGCGCTCCTGGACCCGTCCCGTGGGCCCACACCCCGATCCGCCCGGCTTCCCGGCGGGCGCAGTCCTCCAGAGATCGAGCCCCCGCCGCACTGCGCCCAGAGCTTGGATTAACCCATGAAAGGTTGGATAACCCGACCGCAGTACGACGGGGAGCGCGTAGCGTGCCAGTCCGGCGGTCAGGCTTTCAACTGCCGCGACTCATCTTTGGCACAGTTCATGGCGCCGCCATCGCGAAGGGCAACCGGTGGTGCCCTGCGATCGGGTACGATCCCGCCACCATGCGTGAAGAGACATTGCGCGCGGTGCTGATGGTCAAGGCGATCGAGGAGGTCGATCGGGACGGCATCATCATCCCCCCTGGCGACCGCACCCAGGCGACCCGTGAAGCACTGCGGGAAACGGGGACAGGCACCGGCGAGCGTGCTCCGGAACCCGACGACCGGATGCTCGCAGGTGCGCTGGCTGCGCGTGCCCTGCGTCTGGCGGGGCCGCTGGCGCGGCGATTCCCGATCGTGGACGAAGCCCTCACGCGCACGCGCGTCCCGGCCGGCCTGCTGCTCGCGGCCATGGCGCTCGCAGTCACCATGGGCATCGCTCTCTCGGCGCTCGATGGCGCGCGCCGCATCAACATCCTCGCGTTTCCATTCCTGGGGCTGATCCTCTGGAACTTCGTGACGTACCTGTTCCTCGGCGTCACCTGGGCGCGTGCGCATCTCAGGGGCCGGACCCCGTCACGCGCCCGCGGCACCTGGGTCGCGACATACTTCCGGCGGCGCATGGCGCCGCTCCTGCGCCGCACGCGACCGGTTCACGTGCTGCTGGGCGAGGCGCTTGCCGGCTACGCGGCTGACTGTGCACGCACCGGCGCACCGTTCGTGGCGCAGCAGCTGCGGCGCGCGCTGCACCTCGCCGCAGCCATGCTCGCGCTCGGGCTGGTTGCGGGACTGTACCTGCGCGGCACGGTGCTGCGGTACGAGGCCGGCTGGGAGAGTACGTTCCTGGGGCCCGCGCAGGTTCAGGCGGTGCTCGGCGTGCTGTTCGGACCCGTGGCCGGGTGGTCCGGTGTGCCATTGCCGCAGAACACGGACGAGGTGGAAGCGCTGCGCTGGACGGCCGACGGCGGCGGCGGCGATGCGGCACCCTGGATTCACCTGATCGCGCTCTGCCTCGGCCTGTACGTCGTGCTGCCGCGATTGCTGCTCGCCGGGGCGGCAACGCTGTCGCTGGCGCGCGCCACCCGCGCGACGCGGCTGCCCGCGCTGCTGCGTGGCTACGCGGCCGATACCCTGCGCGGTGGCGACGTGGCGCCCGGAGCCGGTACGGCCGCCGTCACGCCCTATGCCTACGAGGCGTCGGAGGCGTCGCTGGCCGGCCTCGCGCGCTGGCTGCCGTCGGCAGTGGCCGGTGTGGTGCGCTGCGAGCGCCGCCCGATGCTGCGTTACGGCGAGGAGGACACGGCGGCGACGGCCCTCGCGATCGACGAGCCCCGCAGCGCCGGCCTGCACGTGGTGCTCATGAACCTGGCCGCCACACCTGAGAGCGAAAACCACGGCATCGTGATCGCGGCGGCGCGCGATGCGGCGCACCGCGCCCGGCCGCCCGCCAGCCTGCGCATCGTCGTCGACGAGTCGCCCTATGAGGCCCGGTTCGCCACCGACGCATCGCTCGCGGCACGGCTCGACGAGCGCCGCCGTCTGTGGCGCAATTTCGTCGCCGGCTACGGCCTCGAGGCCGACCTGCTGCGCCTGGAGCAGATCGCGCGCGCGGAGCCGCGCGAAGGACAGGCTGCAGCCCCCGTTCTGCCGCTGCACCCTCCATCGTGAGCCGTGCGCGGGCACAATCGATGGCGAACCACCCCTCTGCTCCGGCGACCGCGATATCGCTGAGCCTGATCTCGCACACCAACGTCGGCAAGACGACGCTGGCGCGCACACTGCTGCGCCGTGACGTGGGCGAGGTGCGCGATGCAGCCCACGTTACAGACACCGCCGACGTGCATGTGCTGATCGACACGCCGCAGGGCGATGAGCTGCGACTGTGGGACACACCCGGCTTCGGCGACAGTGCACGGCTGCTGAAACGGCTGCAGCACAGCGGCAATCCCCTCGGCTGGTTCCTCACGCAGGTCTGGGACCGCTACCTCGACCGGCCGTTCTTCAGCAGCCAGCAGGCCGTGCGCAACGTGCGCGACGAGGCGGACGTCGTCCTCTATCTCGTCAATGCCGGTGAGGATCCGGCCGGCGCGGGCTACGTCGATGCGGAGATGCGGATTCTCGGCTGGATCGGCAAGCCCGTGATCGTGCTGCTGAACCAGCTTGGTCCGCCGCGTCCCGCCGCGATCGAGGCAGGCGACGTGCAGCGCTGGGCATCGCATCTGGCGGCCTGCGCATGGGTGCGCGATACCGTCGCGTTCGATGCCTTCGCGCGCTGCTGGGTCCAGGAGCACGGGCTGCTCGAGCGCATCGGAGCGGTGTTGCCGCAGGAGCGCCGGGACGCCTTCGCCCGGCTGGCCGATGCGTGGCGCGCGCGGAACCGCAGCAGCTTCGAGCGATCGATGCGGGTGCTCGCGCGGCAGCTCGCACTGACCGCGACGGACAGTGCGGCAGCCGCGACGCGCAGCGCCGGGGCGAAGGCCCGCGCCTGGCTCGCCTCCCTGCTCGGACAGGCGAGGCGGGGCGATGCCGCGCTGGATGAGGCCATGGCGCAGCTCGCACTGCGGCTCGACGCCGCGGTGCGCAGCGCCACCGACGAGCTGCTCGCGCTGCACGGGCTGTCCGGCCACGCGGCGGCCGAGGTCCTGCAGCGCATGGGCGCGGAATATGCGGTGGACAGGGCAGCCGACCCGGACAAGGCCAGCCTGATCGGTGCCGCGGTCTCCGGCGCACTCGGCGGACTCGCTGCCGATCTCGCCGCGGGCGGACTGACCTTCGGTGCCGGTGCTCTGCTGGGCGGCGTGCTGGGTGCCGCGGGCGCACGCGGCCTCGCGAGCGCCTATAACCTGGCGCGCGGACGCGACGTGACCACGGTGCGCTGGTCCGCGGAGTTCATGACCGGGCGTGTGAGCGGCGCGGTGCTGCGCTATCTCGCGGTCGCGCACTTCGGCCGGGGTCGGGGCGACTACGTGGCCGGCGAATATCCCCCGCACTGGGCGCCGGTGGTGCGGGATGCCGTCGTGCCGCGGCGCCCGTCGCTCGAGGCCGCGTGGGCGGCCGCCGCGGCCGGCGAGCCGGCGCCTGCGCTCGAGTCGCGCCTCGCCCCGCAGCTCGAGGCCATCGTGGCCGAAGTACTGGAACGCCTGTACCCGCCATCGCAGCAGGGTGATGTCGGGTAAAATCCCTCAGGCGTCGCCGCCCCGCACGCGCCCCCTCGAGTCACTGACCCGCGTCATGCAAGCCACCGCCCCACTGCCGTTTCCGCCGGAAGAGACGCGCGTACCCGATACCGGTACGCGGCTGCGCGAGATCCCCTACAACTACACCTCGTTCTCCGATCGCGAGATCGTCATCCGGCTGCTCGGCGAGCCCGCCTGGGCCCTGCTCGACGACCTGCGCCACGAGCGCCGCACCGGCCGCTCGGCGCGCATGCTGTTCGAGGTGCTGGGCGACATCTGGGTCGTGCAGCGCAATCCCTATCTCGAGGACGACCTGCTCGACAATCCGCGGCGCCGGCGGCTGCTGATCGAGGCGCTGCACCACCGCCTGCGGGAGATCGAGAGGCGGCGCGAACCATCGGATGCCGAGCGCGACCGCAAGGTTGGAGAGTTGCTCGACGCGGCGCGCACCGCCGTGAGCCGCTTCGAACAGAATTTCGCGGAGACGGCCCGCCTCCGCCGCCAGGCGCGCCGGCTGCTGGTGCGCCACACGCGCCGTGACAACGTCTGCTTCGATGCCTTCGCGCGCGTCAGCCACGTGACCGACGCCACCGACTGGCGCGTCGAGTTTCCGTTCGTCGTGATCTCGCCGGACCACGAGCACGAGATTCCGGCGCTGGTCCGCGCCTGTTTCACGCTGGGGCTCACGGTGATTCCGCGCGGCGGCGGCACCGGCTACACCGGTGGCGCCGTGCCGCTGGACCGGATGTCCGCGGTCATCAACACCGAGAAGCTCGAACGCATCGGCGAGGTCGAGCGCGTGACCCTGCGCGGCATCGACGCGCCGGTGCCGACGGTCTACACCGAGGCCGGCGTCGTCACGCGGCGCGTGATCGAGGCCGCCGAGCGCGCCGGCTTCGTGTTCGCCGTGGATCCGACGTCCCTCGACGCCTCCTGCGTCGGCGGCAACATCGCCATGAACGCGGGCGGCAAGAAAGCCGTGGTGTGGGGCACCGCGGTCGACAACCTCGCCTGGTGGCGCATGGTGGATCCGGAGGGCAACTGGCTCGAGGTGGAGCGCCTCGATCACAACCTCGGCAAGATCCACGAGGCGCCCGTGGTCAGCTTCGACCTGACCTGGAAGGCCGGCCGCGAGGCGCCCGAGCGGGCCGCCGTGCTGCGTACCGAGCGACTGACCATGCCCGGCACGGCGTTCCGCAAGACGGGGCTCGGCAAGGACGTCACGGACAAGTTCCTGGGCGGCCTGCCCGGCGTGCAGAAGGAGGGCTGCGACGGGCTCATCACCGCGGCGCGCTGGATCGTGCACCGCATGCCGAAGCACGTGCGCACGGTCTGCCTCGAGTTCTTCGGCCCGCCGCGCGGCGCCATCCCGGCGATTGTCGAGATCAAGGACTACCTCGATGGCGCGGGCCGGGCGCAGGGCGCCATCCTCGCCGGGCTCGAGCACCTCGACGAGCGCTATGTCAAGGCGGTGGGCTACGCCACCAAGTCGCGGCGCGGCAGCCTGCCGCGCATGGTCCTGATCGGCGACATCGCGGGTGACGACGAGGACGCCGTGGCACGCGCGACCTCCGAGGTCGTGCGCATCGCCAACGGCCGCGCCGGCGAGGGCTTCGTCGCCGTGGCCGCCGACGCGCGCCGCAAGTTCTGGCTGGACCGTTCGCGCACCGCCGCCATCGCGCGCCACACCAACGCGTTCAAGATCAACGAAGACGTCGTGATCCCGCTGCCACGGCTCGGCGAGTACACGGACGCGATCGAGCACATCAACATCGAGCTGTCGCTGCGCAACAAGCTGCGGCTCGTCGATGAGCTGGCGCCGTACCTGCGCGGCACCCTCAGGCTCGGCAAGTCGGGCGACCCGGATCTCGACCGGCTGTCGTACGACGAGCGCGTCGGCGACCGCGCCCGGCGCGCGCTCGAGCTGCTGGCTCGCGTGCGCGAACGCTGGCAGTTCCTGCTGGATCACCTCGACACACCCGTCGCGCGCGCCCAGTCGCACCTGGAGCGCCTCGGCCTCGGTGGCGGCGCGGCGGGCGAAGGCACGCTGTTCGAAGTGCTGCAGGAGCGCACACTGCGCGTGTCCTGGAAACGCGAGATCCGCGCCGAGCTCGAGCGGCTGTTCGCGGGCGCCGCCTTCGCCCCTGTGCTCGCGGACTGCGAGGCGATCCACCAGCGCGTCCTCAAGAGCCGCGTGTTCATCGCGCTGCACATGCATGCCGGCGACGGCAATGTGCACACCAACATTCCGGTCAACTCGGACGACTACGCGATGCTGCACGAGGCCAACGAGGCCGTGGCACGCGTGATGCAGATCGCGCGGCGCCTCGATGGCGTGATCTCCGGTGAACACGGCATCGGCATCACCAAGCTCGAGTTCCTGACGGACGCCGAGACCCGCCCGCTGCGGGACTACAAGGAACGCATCGACCCGCAGGGCCGATTCAACCGCGGCAAGCTGCTGCCGGGCGGGGATCTGACGCGGGCCTACACGCCGAGCTTCAACCTGCTCGGCCACGAATCGCTGATCATGCAGCAGTCCGACATCAGCTCGATCGCGGACGCCATCAAGTCCTGCCTGCGCTGCGGCAAGTGCAAGCCGGTCTGCGCGACGCACGTGCCGCGCGCCAACCTGCTCTATTCACCCCGCAACAAGATCCTGGCGACTTCGCTGCTGATCGAGGCCTTCCTGTACGAGGAGCAGACCCGGCGCGGCGTGTCGGTGCGGCACTGGCGCGAGTTCTCGGACGTCGCCGATCACTGCACGGTCTGTCACAAGTGCGAGGCGCCCTGCCCGGTCGACATCGACTTCGGGGACGTCTCGATGGGCATGCGCGACCTGCTCAGGCGCATGGGGCGCAAGCCCTTCAATCCGGGCACCGCGGCCTCGATGCTGTTCCTGAACGCCACGAATCCCGAGGCGGTGAAGCTGATCCGCAAGTTCATGATCGACTGGGGGTACCGCGCCCAGCGTTTCGGCAATCGCGTGCTGAATACCCTGGCCCGGCGTCAGACACGCTCGCCCCCCGCGACCACGGGCAAACCGCCGGTGCGCGAGCAGGTGCTGCATTTCGTGAACAAGCGCATGCCCGGCAACCTGCCGAAGCGCACGGCGCGCGCGCTGCTCGACATCGAGGACAAGAACTACGTCCCGATCATCCGCGATCCGCGCCGCACCACGGCAGAGGCCGAGGCGGTGTTCTACTTCCCCGGCTGTGGCTCGGAGCGGCTGTTCTCGCAGGTGGGACTCGCGACACAGGCCATGCTCTGGCACGTCGGCGTACAGACCGTGCTGCCGCCCGGCTATCTGTGCTGCGGTTATCCGCAGCGCGGCACCGGGCAGTTCGACAAGGCCGCGAAGATCATCACCGACAACCGCGTGCTGTTCCACCGCGTCGCCAACACGCTGAACTACCTCGACATCCGCACCGTCGTGGTCAGCTGCGGGACCTGCTACGACCAGCTGGCGAGCTACGAGTTCGACCAGATTTTCCCCGGCTGCCGCATCATCGACATCCACGAGTTCCTGATGGAGAAGGGCGTGCACCTGAATGGCGTGACGGGTGTGCGCTACATGTACCACGACCCGTGCCACTCGCCGATCAAGATCCACGACCCGCTCAAGGTCGTGAACCAGCTCATGAATGCGTCGCTGAACGGCAGCATCGCGCGCAACGAACGCTGCTGCGGCGAGTCCGGCACGCTCGCGATCTCGCGACCCGACGTGTCCACGCAGGTGCGTTTCCGCAAGGAGCAGGAGATCCGCAGCGGCGCCGAGCGCCTGCGCGCGGACGGCTTCAAGGGCGAGGTGAAGATCCTGACCTCCTGTCCGTCGTGCCTGCAGGGCCTTTCCCGCTTCAACGACGACGCGGCTCTGGACGCGGACTACGTGGTCATCGAGATCGCGAAGCACGTGCTGGGCGAGAACTGGCTGCCGGAGTTCGTGGCGCGCGCCAACGACGGCGGCATCGAGCGCGTGCTGGTGTAAGGCCGGCCCGGCCAGCCGTCAGGGGTGCGGTGCGGATCCGCCTTCGGCACGGCGGGCGTAACGGCGCGCGAGCACGGCGCCGACCATGAGCTCCACCTGGTGGTAGATCATGAGCGGCAGCACGATCGGTCCCAGTGCGGCGCCGGTGAACAGCACGTTGGCGGTCGGGATGCCGGTGGCCAGCGACTTGTGGGAACCGCAGAACAGCACGACGGTCTCGCTCTCGCGCGGCAACCCAAGCGCGCGGCTGCTGAGCACCGCGACAGCCGTCACGATGACGAGCAGAGCGGCGCACACCAGGACCAGGATCCAGAGCTGTCGTGCCGGAATCTGCGTCCACAGGCCCTGGACCGTTGCGGCGCTGAAGGCCGTGTAGATCGACAGCAGGATGGCGCTGCGGTCCGAGATCAGCAGCACCCGG
>CAYWMY010000073.1:0-10352 GCA_964459405.1 uncultured Steroidobacteraceae bacterium
CAGGATGAACATCCACGAGGGAAACGTGCGTGCGAGCGGTGTCGTCGTGTCGGTGAATATCTTCGACTCCGCGAGGAAACGGCCGATGTTCGGCGTCTCCACGAAACCGCCCGGGTTGGTCGCGATGTCACAGCGGAGCGAGTCGATGCCGACAAGGATGACGTGGGGCTTGTTCGGGCTGGAAGGCGCGCGGGTGGCCGTCGAGTGAAAGCCGGAGGTGGCCAGCACCACTGCGACCGCGACGATGCTGACAGGTGCTGCGACCCAGCTCAGGGGTCGGCTACGCCCGAGTGTTCCCCGCAGGCGCCAGAGCATCAGGGCAACAAGCGTGAGCATCAGCGCCCCGAGCCCGCTCGCCAGATTGATGCCGTGCCAGTCGCTGCGCAGCCAGGTGCCGGGGCTGCTGTGAGCACTTGAAGGGAAGAACTGGATGTTGGTCAGCAGAATCCACGCGCCGAGCAGGCAGAACCAGCCGGTCACCAGCGCACGTCGGCCAGCGACACGACCAAATGCCCGTTCGGTAAGCCGCGCGAGCCAGTATGCAAGGACTCCCAGCAGCGCGTGCAGGCCCAGCAATACGGCGATATAGAAGGTGATCTGCCCGACGATCTGCGGGCTGGACGTCCCGGAATGTATCAGTGCGACAAGCACACGGTCGGAGCGGATTGTCGAGAAGAGGTCGGCGAGATTTCGAAACGACGTCAGTGCGAGGAACAGCAGTCCGAGTCCCACACCCAGTGCCAGGCCCTGCCGGCCGGGCGGCTGCGTCGCATCTATTCGAGTCCTCTTGGTCCACATCATGCGAAGTGCCTGTTCTCGAACGGACGGAGGCCCCTCCGAAGAGGGGCCTCCATTCTGCCCGAGTTTCGATTGCAGCAGCGCTTAGCTGTTGCCGCCGAAGCCAGTGCGGCAGGATGCCGGCAGGTACTTATCCAGAACTGTCGTGGAACCGCTGCCGCTCGACATGGTGATGTCGCCCGACGGGGTGTTTGCATTGCCACAGACCCAGACCACATCGCTGTTCGAATTGACGCCAGGCATCAGTGTCAACGTCTCGCCATCGATCGCGTCGTTCGCATCTTTTCCGTAGGTGATCGTGATGACACCATTGCTGACGTCGACCTGGGAGACGTACTTGCCGGTCTTCGCGGTCGGGTCGCCCGAGCCCCCGCCCGAACCTACGCCAACACCGAGTTCCGTCAGGCCGGCCGGCCACTCACCCGTGTTCGAATACCACTCGGCGACGCCTGCCTTGATGTCACCCGCCAGGTTCAGGCCTTCCGTGATCTGCGAGCGGATGGTGTAGTCCTGATAGGCCGGGATCGCGATCGCGGCCAGGATGCCGATGATGGCCACCACGATCATCAGTTCGATGAGCGTGAAGCCCTTCTGTACCTGCTTCATCATGTCCTGAGACTCCTTTCGGGGTTGAAACTTGGCGGCGCCATGTGCCGTCCGGATCCTACAAGCAACTTGCGTGCCAGCCGCTGTTCCCGGCGTCGCGGGTTGATTCACAACGACTTGCAGCGATCGGCCACGTCGACGGTCAAGGCCTCCTTGCGGCCGCAGTGACGTCTGACGTCAGTTTGTGACGCGGTGGGTCCAGCCGCGTGGTGTCTGGCAACGCTGGGCACGGTGTCCCACGTGTGCACGGTGCGTGCGCGCAGCTGAAGGGCGTCGTCCTCTCCGGTGACTGGGCGGTCGTCGTCGATGCGCGCACGCGCGTGCTGTCTGAGCCGCCGGCAGCCCGGCCCACCAGAAGGCCACGTGCGCGACACAGGTGCGCCGGGACCATCCGTCGATGTGTGTTCCTGCCTCGTGGGTCTTTGTGGCCCGTTGTCCTGTGAGTGTCTTCACGATATGGTCAGTCGCGTTATGTCTTAATACCGGCCGTTCGCCGGACCGGCGCCTCGGATCGATCCCGAGGTATCCCGGACCAGGAACTGTTCAGAGAGGGTGGGTCGCGGCCGCGGCGTGTGGCGAGATGCGCTGGCGTGCCTGCCCTCCTCATATCGCATCGGCACCGGCGGTACTCGGGGACCCGGCTGGGCAGGCCCGCGACAGGTGGCGCCGAAACGGAGAGAGTTGCGCGTACATGCGAGTCTATACAACCGGTGTCTTCGACATCCTGCATCGCGGACATCTGAACATCCTGACCCAGGCGGCCGCACTGGGTGAGCTGACCGTGGGGATCATGACCGACCAGGGCGTCGAGGACACGAAGGGCGCGCGCCCGATCCTGACGCTCGAGGAACGTGACGCGCAGATCCGCTCGCTGCCGTTCGTCGCCGAGGTCATTCACTACACCGACACCGATCAGCGCCCCAACTATGCGGCGCTGAGACCGGACATCGTCGTGCAGGGGGATGACTGGCTGTTCTCCGCAGATCGTTCCGCCGCTCTGGATTTCCTGCGCCAGAACCGGATCCGTCTCGTGCTGTTGCCGCGCACCCAGGGAATCTCGACGACGGAGATCCGTAAGCGTGTCGAGCGCTCCGGCCGGCGCGACGAGCGCTTCCTTCGCGAGCGGCTGCGCCTGGTGCCGACCGCCGAGCTGCGGCGCTTCGAGGCTCATGATGACGCCAAGGTCGAGAGACTGGTGGCGAAGATCCGCAGCGAGGGGGTTTTCTTCAATCCCGTGTCGGTCGTGCGCGAGATGATCGTGATCGATGGTGCGAACCGCTTCGAGGCGCTGCGGCGCCTCGGCGCCCGGACGGTTCCCTGCGTGATCTACGATTACTCCGAGATCGACCTGCTCGGTAATGTGCATTTCCTCAACAACGGCGTCAGGACGCGACTGTCGGAGTTCGCGCGGGAACAGGGCGACCGCATCGAGTTTCCGCAGCGTACGCCGGCGGACATCCAGGCCGCCGCGATGAGCGGCCAGCTGATCCCCAACGGCGAGACCTTCCACCGCGTGCCACAGAGCGTGATCCGTCTGCCGATCCCGCTCGATGCACTGACGTCGGATACGCCCTTCGACCTCGCAGCATACGTCGATCACCGCATCAGCAACGGCCAGATCCGCTTCTATCAGTCCAGCGTCTACGTCTGCGACGAGTGGTAGGCCGTCGTCGCGGCATCCAGCCGGGAATCAAGCCATGAGCACCGAGACCGCCACCGCGTTCTGGAAATCGCAGGCCCGGTATCCGTTCGCGTTCACGCGACGGCGCCGGATCCACGAGCTGAATTACCTGGTCCCGCGCCTGCAGCGGACGGGCGGGAAGCGCCTGCTGGATCTCGGCTGCGGCGATGGCGCGCTGCTCGAGTGTCTGCTGCGCCTGACGGATTTCGAGGAGTTCCACGGCTGTGATGTCGCCGAGGATCTGATGCGCGGCATCGATCCGCGCGTCCGTACGACCGTGTTCGACATCACGCAGCCCGGCCCGCTGCCTCAGGTCGACGCAACCATCATCGCGGGCGTGATCCAGTACGTCTTCGATGACGACGCAGTCGGCGCGCTGTTCGCACGCGTCACCTCACCCATCGTCTGGGTGCGTTCGACATGCACGCTCAAGGCCGAGGCCGAGCAGGTCGTACGAGACGGCTACGCCTCGAAATACCGTACCGTACCGGAGACCCACGCGCTGCTGGCACGCCATTTCGAGGTGACGGCCGTGGATCGTGTCTATCCGGACGATCTCGAGTCGGCCTTCGGTACGAAGCAGTTCTACTTCGAAGGACGGCGCCGGGCCTGATGCGCGTGTCGGTCTCGAGGACTTCGCACATCGTGGTGGCGCTTGGCCTGCTGCTGCAGGCCGGCCCTGCCGCGGCCTACATTGACCCCGGCACCGGCAGTGCACTTTTCTACGTCATCAGCGGTGTCATCGTCTCGCTCTATTTCGGCATCCGCGGCCTTTATTACCGCGTGGTGGAATTCGCGTTCCGCATCCGGCACCGGGACCAGCGCTGCGGCATCGCGATCCACTGTGAGGATCCGCGCTACGAAATCACCTTCCTGCCCGTCATCCGGGCGCTCGTCGCGCGTGGCATCGAGCCCACGCTGTTCACGATGTACGAGCGCGATGACACCTTCGAGGCCCTGCCGGCCGGCGTCGTGCACCGGGCGATCGCGCCCGGCATGGTCGGCTATGCCTACCTCAACAACGTCGAGGCAACGCTGCTCGTCACCACGACACCGCAGCTCGACGTCATGACCTTCCGGCGTTCCCGCCGCGTGCGTCATTACGCAATCATCCAGCACGCTCTTGGCGAATCACGCTACGTCCGGCCGTATGCCTACGACTATTTCGACACCGTGCTGTGCTGCGGTGAGATCCTGAAACACAATATCCGCCGCATGGAGGCGATCCGCCAGTCGCCGGCCAAGCAGCTGCTGGAGACCGGTATTCCGCACTGGGAGGAGCTGATCCGGCGCCGTCGCGAGGCGCCACCGGTTTCCGGGGATCCTGTCGTGCTGGTCGCCCCGAGCTGGGGACCACTCAGCATGTTCGAGGCTTTCGGGACGGACTTCGTCGCCGAGATCGCCAGACACTTCCGCGTCATCGTGCGGCCTCATCCCCAGATGAGGGTCTCACAGCCCGAGCTGTACGCGAAGATCCTGGCGTTGAAGGGCGTCGAGGTCGATACGCAGCGAACACCCTCCACGGCGATGTCCCGGGCGCACGTGCTGCTGAGCGACATCTCCGGGATCACGCACGAGTTCGCGTTCATCTACGAGAGGCCGGTGCTCATCATCGACCGCAGGATGTCGGTGGGTGGCCTCGAGGGCGAGGTGCTCGGGGGAGACAGTGAACTCAAGGAGCGTTGCCGCGAATTCATCGTGCCGCTCCCGCCAGCCGCGATGCCCGACATCGTGACGCACCTGCGCCGGGTGCTCGCCGATCACTCGCTGGCGCGCGTCGCCGCGGTCCGTGCGCAGCTGATCTACAACTTCAACGGCGCCAGCGAGGTCGCTGCCCGGCAACTCGAGGACATCTATGTGCGGGAGCAGGCCGCGGCGCGACGTCCTTCGGCTTCGATCGCGGCACGCTGGAGGCGACCGTGGGTCGCGGGCTGATGATCGCGACGGCCGTCGCCGGGGGCAGTGTGGCGCGGTGCGGCGCCCGCACGACGTGCGGGCGCGCGGCCGCCTCGCATGATCCGGGGTCCCGCCGTGCCTGAGCTGCTGGACCACGTTTTCCTGCAGCCGCTGATGCTGGTGTATGCGGCGATCTTCGAATGGCTGCCGGCCGGACTCGGCCACGGCTTCCGCCTCATCGCCTTCAGCGTCGTTCTGAACCTGCTGCTCGTGCCCGTATATGCGCAGATGGAGCGGCGATCGCGGGCGGGACGTGCCGTGAAGCAGCAGGTGGCACACGACGTGGCGCGCATGAAGCGGCACTTCCGGGGCCGTGAGCGCTATTTCTACGTCCGTGCCGTGTACCGGCAGCACCATTACCATCCGCTGTCGGACCTGCTCGGCTCCGCCGACCTGTTCGTCCAGATCCTGGTGTTTGCGACCGTGTACCGGTACTTGTCGGGCCTGCAGGAGCTGGCGGGGCAGGCGTTCGGGCCGATCGCGGATCTGAGCCGTCCCGACAGTCTGCTCGGTGGCGTCAATCTGCTGCCGCTGCTGATGACTGCGATCAATGCGGCCGCGGTGTTCTCGTATGTGGAGAACCCGGCGAAACGGCTGCAGGCGCTGGCCCTGGCAGCGGTCTTCCTCGTGCTGCTCTATGGGAGCCCGGCCGGCCTCGTACTGTACTGGACGGCCAACAACCTGTTCTCGCTGGTCCGCAATCTCGTCACGAGTGTCCTGCTGCAGCGGCTGCCGGCGCGCATCACGGAACCTCTCGCACGGCTCGCGCTGCAGCGCTAGTGACGGGAGCGCGCTGAAATCATGCTGCTGCTGGCCCTCTTCCTCATCGACCTGTTCGTCTTCCGCCTGGTGTTCCGGGTACTCAGTGCGCCCGGCGCCGGCCCCGCCACGCGCGTGCGTCTTGCACTCGGCACCGTGGTCATCTTCTTCATGGCGCTCGTGACGCTCTGGGTCGTGTGCAGCCCGTGGGCGCTGCTGGCGACCGCCGTGGCCGCGGCGCTCGCATCCACGGCTCTGCAGGGTGCGGGCCTCCAGCATTTCGACGAGGCGCTGGGCCGCTGGCGCTTCGCCGTCTATCTGCTCTCGGTGCTCACGCTGTCGGCACTGGTCTTCCTGTGTCTGCCGATCACGACCTTTCTGACATCACCCGGCGAAATCAGCATCCATCTCGACTACCTCGTCACGGTCAATGCGCGTAACGCCATGGTCGTGGTCTACGCGGCGGCCGCGCTGTACGCGCTGCTGGCTGTACCGCGGATGCGGACCGCCCTCACGCTGCTCGCGGTCAGTGCGCTCGCTGTCGTGATGGTGTACTCGTATGCGCTGCCATTCGGTTACCCGATGATGTCCGGGCTGGCCTTCGAGCAGATTCCACTCGGCAGGTGGACACTCACGCTGCGGGTCGTCCTCGACGTGCTGGTCGTCGTCGCGGTCGTGTTCGCGGTCATCGCGGCGATCCGCCGCTTCGGCGGCCGGCCGGTCGTCATCGCACTGGTGCTCGTCGACGTGTCCCTGGTCGTGGCGGCCGGGATCGGGGTCCTGCGCGACGAGGCCGGCGGTGCCGGTGGTGCGCAGGCGGGCGAACAGACACTGGCGCGGCCCCTGCGGTTCTCGCCTGCCGGTCACAACGTGCTGATCATCTTTCTCGATCGTTTCATGGGATCCTACATCGAGTCGATCCTGCGCACGGATCCCGGGCTCGCACACCGGCTCGAGGGCTTTGTCTGGTATCCGCGTACGGTGTCGGCCGGCGAGAATTCGATCGCCGGAGTGCATCCGATGCTCGGGGGCTATGACTACACGCCGGTCGAGATGAACGCGCGCCGCCGACCCTTGCGCGATCTGTCGGTGGAAGCGTTCTCCATCCTGCCGTACAACTTCTCGCGCAAGGGTTATCGCGTCAATGTCGTCAATCCGCGCGGGCTCGGATTCACGATGGCGGGTGATTGCCGCTATCTCGCGATGAAGGGTGTCGCGTGCTCGCATGTGCCGCTCTCGGTCGTCGAGCAGCGCGCGCGGCAGATGGGATTCCCGCTCGCGGACCTGTCGAAGTCGAACTACGCGGATCTGCTCGTGCTGCTGGCGTCGATGCGGAGCCTGCCCTACGCGGGGAAACAGGTCCTGTTCGAGAAAGGGCCCTGGCGGCCGTTCCTGGACCATTCCGCAGGCACGACGTTCAGGGAGTGGGCCGAGCTCACGGCACTCGGTGACCTGTCGATGACGACCGCCGCTGAGCCCAACTTCAACTTCATCTCGAACATCCTGCCGCACGAGCCCTATTACATGGGCGAGGACTGCGTGCCGCGGGACGAGCGGCTGATGGTCCAGCCCTCCGAGGTGCGCCGCCGGGGCCACACGAGCCTGTTCTCGCTGCAGCACTCGATCGCCGCCCGCTGTGCGCTGATGGCCGTTGCGGGCTACATGGATTTCCTGCGCAAGACGGGCGTCTACGCGAATACCCGGATCGTCGTAGTCTCGGATCACGGCATCGTGGGTCCCGTGGAGGACACGTCGACGCGGGCGGTTGCGGGTGGCACGCAGGGCAACATGTACGTACGCACCCGCTCGGTGCTGCTGGTCAAGGAGGCCCGTGCGGCCGGCCCCCTGCGTGTCTCCGAGGAGTTCATGCCGAATGCCGAGGTGCCGCGCATCGTCTGCGAGGACATCGGGGGCTGCGTCAACCCCTATCTGAACGGCCGCAGGATCGCCGCGCACGGCCGGGACGACCCCTTCCAGGTCTCGCTGGTGCCCTGGCAGTTCAACCTCCAGCGGCACGATGCGTTCGTGATCAGGAGCCAGTTCGCCCTGAAGGGCAAGGACCCCTACGACGCGGAGGGCTGGGTCGGCATCGAATGACGCCTTCGGAGGCCGTTCGGGGCTGCGCGCCATTCCCTGGCGACCCGGAACGGCGGGCCCCGCGCATCTCCAGCGCGACGGGGACTCCCTGCATTGCGACGGTGCGTCGCGATACAGGGAAACGGCCGTATCGGGCTATTCGATCCCGAGCTTCTTGATCCGGTAGCGCAGCGCGCGGAACGTGATGCCAAGGGCCCTGGCCGCGGCGGTCTTGTTGTAGCGCGTCTGCTCGAGGGCCTTGACGATCGCCTCGCGTTCGACGTCCTCGAGCTGGTCGCCGAGCCCCCCGGGCGTGTCTGATGCCGCTGGTCCGGCCGCGCGTGGATCATCGTCGTGCAGACCCGGGCGCAGCTGGATGTCGTGGCAGGTGATCGTGTTGTCCTGGCACAGCGTCATGGCCCGCTCGAGGATGTTCTCGAGTTCGCGGACGTTGCCGGGATACTGGTAGTTCGACAGCGACTGCATCGCCGCGGGCTCGACCGCGGGAATCGCGACGTCCATGCGCGCGGCGAGGCGCGCCAGCGTCGCCTGCACCAGCTCCGGCACGTCCGCGAGCCTCTCGCGCAGTGGCGGCACGACCAGCTGGATCACGTTGATGCGGTAGTACAGGTCCTCGCGGAACTTGCCGGCCGCGACCAGCGCCGCCAGCTCTCGATGCGTGGCCGAGAGGATCCGCACGTCCACCGGGCTCTCGACGGAGTCGCCGATGGGCCGCACGGTCTTCTCCTGGATGACCCGCAGCAGCTTGACCTGCATGTGCAGCGGCAGGTCGGCCACCTCGTCGAGGAACAGCGTGCCGCCCTCGGCTGCCTGCACGAGACCCTTCTTGTCGGCCGTGGCGCCCGTGAAGCTGCCCTTGCGGTGGCCGAAAAGCTCGCTTTCCATGAGCTCGGTGGGTATCGCGCCGCAGTTGACGGCTACGAAGGGTCCGTCACGTCGCGCGCCGCTCTCGTGGATCAGACGCGCGACGAGTTCCTTGCCGGTGCCGGACTCGCCGGCGACGAGCGCCGCCGTCTGCCTGGGGGCGACGCGCGCGATCATTTCGCGCAGCCGCTGCATCGTTGCGGACTGGCCGAGCAGCTGCGGCCGCAGCGCATCGGGGCGGTCGCGGCGGTTCGCGAGCTTGAGCGCCTGGGTCACGAGACGCCGCAGGTCGCTGATGTCGAGCGGCTTGGACACGAAGTCGAACGCGCCGACCTTGAGGGCGCGCACTGCGGCCTCGACGTTGCCGTGGGCCGTGATCACGGCAACCGGGGTCTGGGGGGCGTGCAGCTGCATCCACTCGACGAGGTCGAGTCCATCACCGTCGGGCAGCCGCATGTCGGTCAGGCACAGCTCGTAGGGACGACGGGCGAGCTCGCGCTTCGCGCCGCCCAGGTCGTGCACGGCCCGCGTTGCCACGCCCATGCGCTGCAGCGTGATCGACAGCAGTTCGCAGAGGTCTGGTTCGTCGTCGACGACGAGGGCGGAGGGTTCGGCCATTGCGTCTCGGGATCAGGTTTCCTGCCAGCGTTGCGGGTCGGCGAAGACCAGGCGGAAGATGCTACCACCGCCGGCGCGTGGCTCGTACACCAGCAGCGCGCCGTTGCATTCGGCGAGCTCGCGCGCGAGGAACAGTCCGAGACCCGTGCCGGTCGGCTGCAGAGTGAAGAACGGTTCGAAGATGCGATCGGCGGCGGCGGGATCAATGCCGGGACCGTGATCCGCGACCTCGAGGTACGGACGGCCGTTGCCCGCGAGGCGCCCGGTCGCGATCTCAATCGCTCCGCTGCTGGCTGCGAGCGCGTAGTTGCGCGCGTTCTCGCAGAGATTCCACAGCACCTGGTGCAGGTGCGACGGATCGAAACGCACCTCGAGGTCGCCGGTTGCACAGTTGACCGATATGCGCTCGGCCGGGATCTCGAAAGTCTCGCGGAATTCGTCTGTGAAGTCCTCGAGCCAGGCGACGAGCGGTACGCGCTCCGGGCGCGTGGCCTCGCGCCGCGACAGCTGCAGCACGTTGGTGATGATCGTCGACACACGGTCCGAATTGTTGCGGATGATCTCGGTCAGGCGCCGGTCGGCCTCGCTGAGTCCCGGCGTCTCCGCGAGCAGCTGCGCAGCATGGCTCATGGCGCCCACCGGATTGCGGATCTCGTGCGCGATGCTGGCCGAGAGGCGGCCCAGGGCCGCCAGCTTGGACTGCTGGACGCGTTCCGCGATGGCGCTGACGTCTTCGAGGAAGATGATCACCGGCCCGGGCTCCTCGCCGCCCAGCGCTGCGAAATGCGGTCTGACCTCCCTCGTGCTGTCCGCGGCCAGCAGCGTGCCCTCGGGCGTAGCGCCCGCCCGGTTCTGCCGCCAGGTCTCGAGCAGATACAGGAGCCGCGGCGACAGTTCGCCGAGCAGCGCGCCGGGCTTCGCGTCGCGTGTGCCGAGGATCTTGCGGGCGGACTCGTTGATCAGGCGCACGCTG
>CAYWMY010000074.1:0-10323 GCA_964459405.1 uncultured Steroidobacteraceae bacterium
CTGGAGAGCTGGCGCGATCGTTGGCATCGCTATCGTGTTCACCCGTCGGCCACCATTGCGGCCGGATTCGACTGGCTGCTGGCGAACATCCCGGGAATCGACGGCGGGCCGGTCGTCGTGCACGGTGATATCGGATTCCACAATGTGATGGTGGAGGGTGACGACATCATGGCGCTGCTGGACTGGGAATTCGCGCACGTCGGCGATCCGGTGGAAGATCTGGGTTACGCCCGCCAGTTCATCGAACCGCTGGGCTGCTGGGACCTGTTCCTCGAGACGTACCTGGCCGCGGGCGGGGTGCCGTACCGGCAGGAGAATGCGCGCTTCTACGAAGTCTGGCGGTCGATCCGCAACGCCATCTGCTGCATGACCTCCTGGCACGGCTTCCTCAACGGGTCATATTCCGCGCTCAAGATGGCCTATCAGGGAATCGTGTTCTATCGCCACTTCGCGCGTGACGCGGCAGTACAGCTGCGGAAGGAACTGCGATGACGCTCGCGCCCGCGCCCGCGACAGCGCCGCTGTCGAACTTCGGCATGGTCCGCAGCCTCGCGGGCCAGCCGCTCGGCACGGCGGTGGCAGCGGACGAGTTCCTGCACGCGCCAGCCTCCAGCGGCCACTATTCAGCGACCGAGACTTCGTATTTCGGATTCAACGTGCCGGAGCACGCGCTGAACGGCGAGATCTACGTCTGGTTCCATCCCGTGCTGCGGATCATGAGCGCCAGCGTCTACATCTGGCGCGGCGTCCACGCTTCGACGCTCTCCTGCGACTACGTCAACCATTACCACTTCCTGCCGTTTCCCGACCACGACATCGACGATTACAGGATCGAGGAGCTCGGATTGCACATCCGCGTACTCGAGCCGCTGCGTGCCGTGCAGATCGACTGCGTGGATGATCAGCGCGGCGTTCGTTTCTCGCTGCTCTCGCGCGCGATCATGCCGCCTGCGGTACGTCCCGGTGGTTGTCATTTCACACAGGCCATGCGTACCACCGGTACGCTCGAGCTGCAGGGTACGCGGTACACGATCGATGGCTGGTTTTCGCGGGATCGTTCGTGGGGCCAGGAGCGCCGCGAGACCAGTCGTCTCATCCCGCCGTTCACCTGGATGGTCGGTGTGGTCGACGATGAGTTCGCCTTCCACGCACTCGCATTCGATTCCGTGGAGACCGGACCCGAGTGGCTGTCCCGTTATCCGGTGCAGGGCCTGGAGAATCTGGTCTGGGGCTATGTGCACCAGCGCGGCGAGACCCGGCCGCTGGTCTCGGCGCGGAAGGCGACGCGGCGTGCCGCCGACGGCCTGGCGCCGACGGGATTCTCGCTCGTGTTGAAGGATGTGACCGGCGCCTCCCATGAGATCGAAGGTGAGGTTCGCGCGCGCATGCCCTGGCAGACCTGGCAGAACATGAACGTGTATTTCTGCCAGACGCGATGGCAGTGTTCGCAGGGGGTCGGCTGGGGCGATGCCCAGGACATCCAGCAGAACGACTTCGTTCATCATTTCCGCCGGTGTTGAGGGCGGTCGAGCACAGAGCGCGGCGGGAGTCGCCGGGCTTCCGTCGCTTCGGGAACCGCGTGCGGCCGGACCGGCACCACGGGAGGATACGGGTTGATGAATGATTTTGCGGGCAGGGTCGTGCTGATCACCGGGGCCTCCTCGGGCACCGGCCGCGCCGCGGCCCTCTTGATCGGCGGCAGGGGCGCTCACGTGATCGTGGCTGCGCGGCGACACACAGAGGGGCAGGACACGGTGGACCGGATCGTGGCAGCTGGAGGTTCCGGCGAGTACGTGGCGGTTGACCTGACGAACGCCGAGTCGATCGACACACTGTTTGCGTCGATCACATCGAAGCACGGGCGGCTGGATGGCGCATTCAACAACGCCGGGGTCGAGGTGGATGCAGCGCCACTGCCGGACATGCCCGTAACAGCCTTCGACCAGGTTTTCAGCACGAATGTCCGCGGGACATGGCTCTGTCTGGGCCACGAGATGCGCATCATGCAGGCACAGGGCCACGGCGCGATCGTCAACACCTCATCGGTGGCGGGCATCGTGGGCTTTGCCAATCGCTCGGTCTACACCGCCAGCAAGCACGCGATCGTGGGCATGACGAAATCCGCGGCGCTGGAAGTCGCGCACCTCGGTATCCGCATCAACTGTCTGCTGCCCGGAGGCGTGCAGACCGACATGTCGACGCGCTGGGTGAGCCGTGTTCCCGGTGGCTATGACGCCCTGGCCGAGGGCATACCCATGAAGCGCTGGGGCATGCCGGAGGAAATCGCGGAAGCGGCGGCCTGGCTGCTCTCGGACGCTGCGAGCTACATGACCGGAGCGAATCTGGTGGTCGACGGGGGTCTCAGTGTTCCGTGAGATGGCGGTGGTCCGTCGTGCCTGACGTCTCGCGGGAACTGCGCGTCTGGTCAGAGGAGGGCTGCACGCCTGCATCACCCAACAGAAGAGAAGCCTCGGTGTGCCGGGGCCTCGTGGCATGGAGATGATCGAACGATGAATACTTCCATCAGGCATGAGTCGATGCAGCGTCTGTTCTACCCGCGTTCCATCGCGCTCGTCGGGGCCTCGGAGCGCTCACCCTGGTCGCAGTTGCTGCACGCGAACCTGCAGCGCACCGGCTTCGAAGGTCCGGTGTACGCGGTCAACAAGGGTGGTGTCAGTGCGCACGGTTATCCGGGCTCGGCCTCGTGCCGCGAGATCGGCGCGCCGGTGGACATCGCCTTCGTGTTCGTGCCGGCGGAAGTCATCCTCGAGGCCTTCGAGGACGTCATCGCGGCCGGTATCCGCGCGGCCGTGATCCTGACCTCGGGCTTCGCCGAGAGCGGACCTGCCGGCACCGAACTGCAGCGACGTCTGGTCGAGCGCGCCACGCAGGCGGGCGTCGTGATCCTGGGTCCCAACTGCCTGGGCTACGCGAATCTGGCCATCCGGGCGCCGCTGACACCGATTCCGATCCATCCGCCGCTGCTGAAGGGGCGCGTGGCGCTGGTGTCACAGAGTGGCGCGACGAACTCCGAGATCGCCGACATGGCGCAGGACCTCAATGTTGGTCTGTCCTTGTACGTGGCGACCGGCAACGAGGCCATGGTCGATATCGCGGCCTGCGTGGATTTCCTCGTCGATGATCCGAACACGCAGGTCATCATGGTGTTCGCCGAGGCGGTACGCGACACGGCGACCTTCCGCGCCGCTGCCGAGCGCGCGCTCGCCGCGAGGAAGGCCATCGTGATGCTCAAGGTCGGCAGCAGCGCGCTGACGGCGCAGGTAGCCGCAGCCCACACGGGTTCGCTGGTCGGTGACGATCGCGTCTTCAGTGCCGCCTGCGAGCAGCTCGGCGTGATCCGCGTGCACTCGGTCGAGGAACTGATCGTGACGGCCTCGCTGATCGCACACACGGGGCCGCTGGCGCGTCCCGGTGTCGGCATCGTCTCGATCTCGGGGGGGGCCTGCACGCTGATCGCGGACCGGGCCGAGGTGTACGGTGTCGAGCTGCCGGGGTTCTCGCCGGCCGCGAAGGCCGCACTCACGAAGGCCGTGCCCCTGACGCCCGATCCGGTGAATCCGTTCGACATCACCGGTCTCGCGATCCGCGATCCAGGCCTGTTCGAATCCGTCATCGCGGCGATCGCGGCCGAGCCGGGCATCGGTTTCATCGGCGCGGTGTACAGCCTGCCCTGGAACGAGAAGTGGCAGAAGGTGCCGCAGCTCGAGGTGATCGGCCGCGCCTTCAGCAGACTCGACAAGCCCTGTGCCCTGATCAACCAGTTCCTGCGGCCGCAGACGCAGAAGAGCCGCGACATCCTCGCCGAGACCGGCATTCCGGTCGCCTTCGGCGGCATCGAGGAGACGGTACGGGCGCTCGGGCACCTGAGCCGGTGGTCCAGTCGTGTGCAGGCCGGCACGGCGCCGATGCAGGCGGCGCATCGCGTGGTCGCGCCGAAGTCGCGGCCCTGCGGCGAACGCGACGTACTCGATTTCCTCTCGGCACACGGCGTGCCCGTGATCCCGGCGCGGCTTGCGCGGACGCGTGAGGAGGCCGTCGCGGTCGCATCCGCACTGGGGACGTCCGTCGCCATCAAGATCGCTTCGCCCGATATCGCGCACAAGACCGACGTGGGAGGTGTCAGGCTCAACGTGGCCGGTGACGCCGCTGTGGGGACGGCGTACGACGAGATGCTCGCGGCGGTCGCGCGCGCCGCGCCGCGGGCCCGCATCGATGGGGTACTCGTGTCGCCCATGCGCAGCGGTGGTCTCGAACTGCTCGTGGGCACGGTGCGCGATGCGCAATGGGGGCCCGTGCTGGCGGTGGGTCTCGGGGGCATCTGGGTCGAGGCGCTGGCCGACACGCGCCTGCGGCTGCTGCCGGTCGCACCGTCGGAAGTCCAGGAGATGCTGAGGTCGCTGCGAGCGTCGAAGCTGTTCGATGGCTTTCGCGGCACGCCGCCCGCCGACCTGGCGCGACTGTCGCAGGTGATTGCCGCGATCGGCGATGCGGCACTGGCTCTCGGCGACGAGCTCGAGACGCTGGAGGTCAATCCGCTGTGGGTGAGTGGCGGCGAGGTCGAGGCGCTCGATGCGCTCACGGTCTGGCGCGAGGGCGAGGGCGCCTCGTAAAGAGCTTCGAAACTAACACGTGTGCTTTTTTTGTTGACGGCCGCCGGGGCCGGTATATAGTCCACATTCAGGACACCGGACGTGACCGCAAGGGCCATGCGGGCCCGGAGCGGGCGACGAATCCGCGAGTGAAGACAGGAACTCGGTTTGGGGGGCAGCGCGATGGCGACGACGCGACGAGTTTTTCTGCAGGCGGGCGCGGCGGTCATCGGAAGCCTGTCGTTGCATCGGCTGGCGTTCGCGGCGGGTGCGGATACCGGCGCCAGGGCGGCGGCGCCGGCGTACACCGACTGGCGCGACGTATACCGCAAGGCCTGGACCTGGGACCGGATCGTCCACAGCAGCCATTCCTGCAACTGCAACAACAACTGTTCGTGGAAGGTCTACGTACGCGACGGCATCGTCTGGCGCGAGGAGCAGACGGCCGGCTACATCCAGCACAACCCCGGGCTTGCGGACTACAACCCGCAGGGTTGCAACAAGGGCGGGGCGTTCAGTCACGAGATGTATCGCGCCGGGCGACTCAAGTACCCGCTCAAGCGGGTCGGCGAGCGCGGCTCGGGGCGGTGGCGCCGCGTGTCGTGGGACGAGGCGCTGACCGATATCGCGAAGCAGCTCATCGAGATCATCAAGAGCGATGGCACCGACACCATCGTCGGCAGCATCGCGACGCATACGCTGCAGGGGACCAAGAGCGGTCCGGCCAAGCTGCGATTCTTCGACCTGATCGGCGGCACGATGCTGGATTCCTACGGCGACATCGGTGACTCGCAGGCCGGTGCCGTCATCACGACGGGTACGCAGGCCTTCGCGGGCAGCGCTGACAGCCGCATGCTGGCGAAGTGCATCATCCTCTGGGTCCACAACCCCGCGATGACGCGTATTCCCGATGCGCACTTCTTCCACGAGGCGCGCTACAAGGGCGCGACCATCATCAGCATCTCGCCGGACCAGAATCCGAGCAACATGCACGCGGATTACTGGGTCAATCCGAAGCCGGCGACCGACACCGCCCTCGCGATGGCCATGGCGCACATCATCGTGCGCGACCGTCTCTACGACACGGCGTTCATGAAGGAGCAGACGGACCTGCCGTTCCTGGTCCGGACCGACACACGGCGCTTCCTGCGGGCCTCGGACCTGCGGAACGACGGGCGCGAGGACGTGTTCCACGTCTGGGATGCGAAGGCGGGACGCGTCGTCGAGGCGCCGGGCTCAATGGGATCGGACCGCAAGACGCTGCTGTGGGGTGAGGTCGACCCGGCGCTCGAGGGCGAGTGGGAAGTGACGCTCAAGGATGGCAGCCGCGTGCGCGTGCATCCCGTGTTCGAGCGCCTCAAGACCACGCTCGAGACGCACACGCCCGAGTTCGCGGCGAAGGTCACGGGCGTGGGTACCGAGACCATTGAGCGCATCGCGCGCGAGTATGCGACCGCGAAACCGGCGCTGCTGGAGATCGGCTGGGGCCTGCCCAAGCTCTATCACGCCGACCTGCTGGGCCGCATGGCCTTCCTGCTGTCGGCGCTCACGGGAAACACCGGCAAGGAAGGCGGTGGCGTCTGGATCGGCGGCATCGCCGCGATGGAAGGGCTCGAGGTGCTGGGCTTCCCGGTGACCATGAAGGTCGGCAAACACCGCGTGGTGCCCGGGCCGAGCTGGATGTACGTGCATGGCGGCATGCGCGACGTGTGCAGCCGCTGGATTCCCGTGCCCGGCGATCGCAGCGGCGACGACTACATCCAGGAGGCCTTCGACAAGCGCTGGATGCCGGTGTACCCGCCGCGCGGCCGCGAGCCGAGGGCGCTGATCGAGTGCGGTTCGAACATCCTGCGCCGCACCCGCATGAGCCACATCCTCTACCGGGAGCTGTGGCCAAAGCTGAAGCTCGTCGTGACCGTCGACTACCGCATGACGTCCACGGCGCTGGCCTCGGACTACGTGCTGCCGGCGGCGGGATTCTATGAGGTCGAGGGCGTCAAGATCTCCGAGACTAAGGTGCCGCACCACGTCTATCAGGGCAAGGCGGTGCAGCCGATCGCCGAGTCGCGCGACGACTGGCACACCTTCGGCAGCCTGCTCAGGAAGATCCAGGAGATGGCCCCGGCGATGGGGCTTGCACAGCTGCGCGACACGGAACTCGACTACGTGCGTGACTTCACGCGCATCTACGACGACTACACGGACAACGGCCGGCTCGCCGAGGATGCGCCGGATGAAGTGATCGTGCGCGAGCTCATGAAGTTCACGAAGGCGCACGAGGGCATCACGCTCGAGGAACTGCGTGAGAAGGGCTATGCCGACTGGACCAATGCGGGTTCCAAGCACAACCCCGGGATGTCGACGACATTCGAGGTCGTGCGCGGGCGGCCGCTCACCGCGGCCACCGATTTCACCGAGAAGAAGCAGCCCTGGTGGACGCTGACCGGACGACAGCAGTTCTACATCGATCACGAGTGGTTCCTGGAGTTCGGCGAGGAACTGCCGGTGCACCGGGATCCGCCGAAGATGGGAGGCGATCACCCGCTGCGTTTCACGGGCGGTCACACGCGCTGGGGTATCCATTCGCTGTGGCGCGACAACGAGCTCATGCTGCGCCTGCAGCGCGGCGAGCCGCTGATCTACATGAATCCGGGGGACGCCAGGGCCCGCGGCATCCGCGATCACGACGAGGTCGAAGTGTTCAATGACGTGGGGAAGTTCCGCTGCCGCGTCATGATCACACCGACCATGCAGCCGGGGCAGGTCCACCACTACCATGCGTGGGAGCCCTTCCAGTTCAAGGGCCACAACACTCTGGACACGGTGCTGGCCTCGCAGCTGAAACCCCTGCAGTTCGTCGGCAACTACGGCCACCTGCGCTATGCGCCGTACTACTACCAGCCGAACAACGTCGATCGCGGCACGACGATCGACGTTCGAAAAGCCTCCTGAGGATGCACGCATGCGGGCCATTTACTCCCCGGGAATTTCGCTGAAGGATTGCCTCGACGCCGAGCATGCCTGCTGGCAGCGCGCGATCGGTGTGCAGCTGCAGATGTCGCCGGCACCGATGGCAATGCAGCCGACGGACGCCATCCGCGCGCAATGGAAGGACCGGCCGTATGGCCGCGTCACGACTGTGCGGTTCGCTGCGCTGCACACGGGCACGGCGCTGGCGTTCCGGCTCGAATGGGCCGATCCAGACCGCGATGAACACATCCGTGACAACGATCAGTTCGTCGATGCGGCAGCGGTGATGCTGCCGTCGGTGCCGAAGGCGCCCATCCTGCTGATGGGACAGAAGGGTGCGCCGGTGAACGCGTGGCTGTGGCGGGCGGACGAGGGCGCCCGGGGGCGCAACATCGTCGCCGAAGGCATCGGCACCACGCGCAGCGTCGCACCGGGAACCGTGAGTTGCAGCCAGCACTGGCGGGACGGCACGTGGCACGTGGTGATCTCACGGGCGCTCGCCCTGGATACGCCGGAACCGGTGGCACAGCTGCGGCCGGGGGCGCAGGTCCCGTACGGCGTGGTGATCTGGGAGGGCCGCAACCAGGAGCGCGCGGGGATCAAGTCCTTCACGCTGAGTCTCGAGGATCTGATGCTGGACGTGGCGTCATGAGCCGGACGCGGACTGCATCGATCGCAGGTGCCAGTGCGCCGCACGCGGCACGCGACACGAGCCGCGTTTCCGGCGGCCGGTGGACGCCGGCCTTCATCTTTCCGTCGCTGAACCCATTCTGCAGGGGCATGTGATGTCACAACGGCAACTGGCGATGGTCATGGACCTCAACAAGTGCATCGGCTGCCAGACCTGCAGCGTGGCCTGCAAGCGGCTGTGGACGCGCGACGAGGGCATGGACTACATGTGGTGGAACACCGTGAACACCCAGCCCGGACAGGGCACGCCGAAGGGCTGGGAGCACTCGGGTGGCGGGTTCCGCAACGGTCAGGCACAGGGTGGGAAACTGCCGACCCGCGGCGATTTCGGCAACGCCTGGGAGTTCAACTACGAGGAGGTCTTCGCGGGTGGCCACGGGACGCAGGAGCACCTGCATCCGAAGGGCGAGACTCCCGAGTGGGGGCCGAACTGGGACGAGGACCAGGCGGCGGGCGACTACCCGAACGCCTATTCGTTCTATCTGCCGCGCATCTGCAACCACTGCACGCACGCCTCGTGCATCGCCGCGTGTCCACGTGGCGCCATCGAGAAGCGTGAGCAGGACGGCATCGTCGTGGTCAACGAGGATCGCTGTCGCGGCTACCGGTTCTGCATGACGGCCTGTCCCTACAAGAAGATCTACTACAACCACGTCAAGAAAGTCGCGCAGAAGTGCATCTTCTGTTTTCCGCGCATCGAGAAGGGCGTCGCGCCGGCCTGCGCACGCCAGTGCCCCGGTCGGCTGCGGTTCGTCGGCTATCGGGATGACCAGAACGGTCCGATCTGGAAGCTCGTCGAGAAGTGGAAGGTCGCGGTGCCGCTGCATCCCGAGTTCGAGACGGGTCCGAACGTGTTCTACGTGCCGCCGCTCAATCCGGCGCGCATCGACGCGAACGGCAACCTGGACTTCTCGCAGCCGCGCATCCCGACCGGGTATCTGGTGTCGCTGTTCGGGCCGGCCGTGGTGTCGGCGCTCGAGGTGCTGCACGCCGAAATGAAGAAGGTCAAGCAGGGCGGGCAGTCGGAACTGATCGACATCCTGATCGCTTACGAGTGGAAGGACAATTTCGGCGGCTTCGACCGTGATCCGGCGACCGTGGAACAGAGCTTTGCGCTGGGCGACTGCGTCGATGACGGCAAGCACGATCCGCACACGCACGACGCGCTGGCCGGGCGCGATCCGCTGGCGGCTCGCGAACAGCCGATCCGGTTCTTCGACCCGATCGTGCGCAGGAAGGGCTGAGTGAGCACTGCGGCCGCGCGCGCCCGCGCACGCAGCGAGCTCTATCGCGTGCTGGCCGGAGCCTTCGAGTACCCCGACGCGGGGCTGCGCGAGGCCTTCGCCGGGCGCGAGCTGCGCGACGCGCTCGGGCGCCTGCTGCCTCAGGTGACTCCGGCGCTCGCGGAACGCTTCGACGCGGCGGCGCTCGCAGCCGTACCGCCGCTGGAAGACCTGGCTGCCGACTATTCGGCGCTGTTCGACGTCGGCTCCAGCGGCAAGCCGCCGTGTCCTCTGTATGGCGGAGCCTACGGTGGCGCGGAGCGACTGGCCGTCATGGAGGAGGTGGTGCGTTTCTACGACCACTTCGGGCTGCGCATGGCGCAGGCCGTCAACGAGATGCCCGACGCGCTGGGTACGGAACTGGAGTTCCTGCATTTCCTCGCGGGCCGGCAGGCGGACGTCCTGGCGACCGGCGGGGACGCAGGACCCTTCGAACGGGCGGAGCACGACTTCCTCGAACGGCATCCCGGGCGCTGGGTGCCGCAGATGCGCGCGCGACTGGATGCGGGCGAAGCCAGTCCGTTCTACAGGGAACTGGTGCACGTGCTCGATGACTGTCTGCAGCGCATGCGGGAGCAGGTCACGCCGGCCGCATCGGCCACGCCGCTGGCAGCGCCGGCACGCGCGGATGCCGGGCTGCCCGGAGCAACATGATCGACGGGACCAACCTCAAGAGCGGGAGCAGGCGATGAATCGCGAAAACGAAGCCGTGGTGATGCAGTTCTACGACGCGCTGGCGACGATGGACGTGGAGAAGTTCTGGGCGTGCC
>CAYWMY010000075.1:0-1742 GCA_964459405.1 uncultured Steroidobacteraceae bacterium
CCTTCAGCGCACTCAGATGACCGAGGTAGCTCGTCCGCGCACCGAATTCGTCGCGCTGATCTTCGATGCGCACACCGTTCCAGCACACCTCGCCCGCCTCGGCGACTGCGAGTCCCGCCAGCACACGCATCAGTGTGGTCTTGCCACTGCCATTCGGCCCCTGCACGTGCACGATGGCACCGGGCGCCGCCCGCAGCGACACGCCGCGCAGCACCGCCTTGTCCCCACGCCACACATGGATATCGCTGGCAGAAAGCCCGCGGAAATGACCGACTTGCACGCGTTCCTGCCGGCTGTTCAGCAGGGCGCGACTATACCAGAGCACGCCACCCGTGATGGCCGATCAGGGCGCTGATCAATGCGATCGGCCACAGGCCGCTCAGGGTTTTCCGCCATTGCGGGCGATCGCCGCACGCGGGCGGCCCGCTCCCGCGTCGGCACAGGATCCGGCTCTGCAGGCGCGGTGCCCCGCGCGGGCGGCACCGCCCCCCGGTGCGGCTGAGCCACAGGCGGGCGGCCCGGTCTCCCGCCCGGGCTCGCGCCCGCGACGCTCAGTGCTCCCCGATCCCCGTGAGCCGGACACCGGCGTGGCAGTTGTACTGCTTGTTGATGAAGATCAGCACGGACGTCATCGCTTCGACCGCGGCGGCATTGGCGATGCTGCCCGCATGAAACCCACGCATTCCGGCCGCCTCGACGAGCTTGACGACTTCGGCTCGCGCGTCCTTGCTGTCTCCGCAGACCAGCACGTCGCACTCCAGGCCATGGCCTTCCTGCAGGTGGTGCGCCGCGACGTTCTGGAACGCGGACACGACCCGCACGCCCTCGCCCAGCAGTCCCTGCGCGATCTGGCCCGCGGACCCCTGTGGCGGGAGCTGCACGCGCGCGACCTTCGGCGGCACGAGCGGTACCGTGACGTCGACCAGGATCTTGCCCTGCAGCGCGTCCCGGACGGATTGCAGCGTGCTGGCCTGGTGACTGAACGGGACGGTCAGCACCACGATGTCCGCCTGCTGCGCGGCCGAGAGGTTGTCGAGCGCGCGAACGCGCACGGCCGCCACACCGCGTTCCCCCATCACGCGCCGCAGGTCGTCGGCCGCGGCCTGCGCCTTGTCGAGCGTGCGCGAGCCGATGATGACCTGGTAGCCGGCCTGGGCCCAGCGTCGCGCGAGCCCGGTGCCGAGATCGCCGGTTCCACCGAGAATTGCAATGACAGGCAGATTGTCGCTCATGCTTTCTGCTTCCGGAATTCGGGAATGATGTGCTTCGAAAACGCCTCGAGCTGGATGGGCGGCACTGTCACCGAATGTGCGCCCAGCTTCTCGATGCGCTTCAGCTCCTCGATGACCATCTCATAGGTGCCGCAGAACAGGCTGTCGACGAACTTGAGATAGGCCGGGTGATCGAAGGGTGGGTTGAACAGCGGATTGCCGTCGTCGTCCGCGAGGTACCCGTAGCAGCGGATGTGCTCGTTGTAATAGCAGTCGAGATACCACTGCCGCGCCTCCCGCGCCTCCGCCATGGTGTCGCCCAGGAAGAAATCCCGGAACACGGCGACGCGCAGTTTGTCCTGCGAAAAGCCCGCCTGCGCGCCGGCTGCGTGATAGACGCCCATGATGTGCTTGATGACCTCGATGGGAGAATTCGCGAGCCAGTAGCCGAAGCCCGAACGTCCGGCACGCTGCGCCGCGACGCTCGACGTGCCGCCGCAGAACCACATGTCGATGGGCTTCTGGACCGGC
>CAYWMY010000075.1:1752-10313 GCA_964459405.1 uncultured Steroidobacteraceae bacterium
TTCGTCGCAGACCGGACGATCTCCATGGCCTCGGTCAGGCGCGCCCCACGCGTGGTCTTCGCGAGGTTCATGCCGTCGAACTCCATCACACGGTAGCCCATGCCCAGGCCCAGCGTCAGACGGCCGTTCGACAGCACATCGATGGTGCAGGCCATCTCGGTCGCGCGGATCGGATCGTAGAGGGGCAGCAGCATCGCGCCGGTCAGCAGGCGGATCTTCGAGGTCGCGCTCGCCGCCGCGGCGAGCGCCTGCAGCGGCGATGGCAGGAACTTGTTGTATTCGAAATGGTGCTCGGAGGCGACGATGCCGTCGAATCCCAGGTGCTCGGCGTTGACCGCGCTCTGGACGAGGGCGTCGTAACTGTCCGGCACGGATGCGGCGGCACCGCGGAGAATCATCTGGCCGCCGAAGGATGTCCAGAATTCCATGTGTTTCCCTTTCGCGTTGATCAGGCCTGCAGCTTGACCTGGACTTCGTTGGCGAAGCGCGCCAGCTCGCCGGCCACCCCCGGCCTGTGCCGCCAGACGAAATGGCTCGCACGCGTGGCGGCTGCCGCTTCCCGGATCGCACAGGCGATGTCGTGGGTCGAGCCGCCGAAGGTGTGCGCATCCGATGCACCGTCGATGGCGACGTTGCGTTCGATGACAGCATCGACTTCGAAGCTGTGGCGACCGGCGGCATCCGCGATGCGCCGATAACGCGCAAGCCGCTCCACAGCTTCGGCGTTGGTGAGGTTCACGCCGGCATATGGCGACACGCCGTTCTTCGCCGCCCACTCGAGCGTCTCGTCGTCGTCGATCGAGACGTAGGTGGGCACGTGGATCGTGGCCGGTTTCGGCGTCAGCGCCAGGAAGTCGGAGGTCGACCTGGCCGCACCCCATTCCCACTGCGGCACGTATTCGCCTTCCCAGGGCGCGTAGCTGGGCCCGCGCGGCGCACCGTCGGGCGTGTGCGACGGAAACCGCACGTGCTGGCCGAGGTAGCGGATCTCGTTGGTCATCCATGCCGCGCGTGCGAACTCGATGGTCTCGTGCACGGCCTGCGGCGCAATCGACTGCGCGCGACCGCTCGCGTACGCAACGCCACCGCGACCGTGGGAAAACAGGTCGAGCAGCGCGACCTCCTCGACGAGGCGCACCGGAATCTCGCCCTTGACCGTGCGCCCGAGCGCCCGCAGATGGATGCTGCGCGTGAGCCGCGCGGCATAGGTCAGAAAGACGGTCGGCTGCGTGCAGGCCGCGGCACAATCGCGAGTCTCGGCGACCCATGCCGATTCGAAGCCGAGCGCATCAGCCTCCTTGATGGCTGCGATGACACCCGCCCACAGCGGTCCCGCTGGCGTCTCCGCCCTGATCTCCCAACTGAGCCCGACCCTCATTGTTTTCCTCCGGCGACCCCTGCGCAGGACGGTGGCACGGCGATGAGCTGCCGCGACCGCAGAATGCCAGGAGCCGCTGATTGACGTGAGACAACAGTGATCAACAGGTTCACGACCGGTACCGCGCCGCGAGATGCCGGGCGATGCGCTCGCGATGCCACGCCGCATCGCCCAGCGACACCGCATTCGCACGTACCCGCCGCAGGTGCAGGTGCACATCCAGCTCCCAGGTGTAGCCGATGCCGCCATGCAGCTGCAGCGCGGCCTCGGCCGCCTCCACCGCGGCTTCGCTCATCCACGCCTTGGCCGCGGAGGTGAACAACCCGGCCTCGGCATGGCCCTCGTCCAGGTACAGACAGGCCGCGTAACAGAGACTGCGGCCGATTTCGACCGCGACCAGCACGTCGGCGAGCCGATGGCTCACGGCCTGGAAGCTGCCGATCGGGCGGCCGAACTGCACCCGCTGCTTCACGTATTCGTTGGTCTGGTGCAGCACCGCCTCGGCATCGCCGAGCAGATTCGCCGCCAGCAGCACCGTCCACCGGTCGTACGTGGAGCGCACGAGCGCATCCGCCGCCGCACCGCCGAGCACGGCACCCGCGGGCACCCGCACCTCGTCGAAGCGCAGCTCGGCGATGTCTTCGCCATCGATGCGCTGCATCGGGGTCACCGTGAGACCCGCAGCATCCGCGGCCACGGGCAGGAATGCGAGCCCCTCGCCCACCCTGGCCACCACCAGGAACGTCGTCGCCGTCATGCCATCGGGAACGAGGATCTTGGTGCCGGAGAGCGTCAGCTCGCGCCCGTCCGCGGATGCCGCCGCAACCATCGCGACGTGCTCCGGACCCCATTCTCCATTGGCCTCCTCGCAGGCGATGCTGACCCGCCTGCGCCCGGCGATGACCTCGCTCAGCACGTTCTGGCGCAATGCCTCGTCCCCGCTGCGATCGAGCGCCATGGCCGCCGCGAGAGTCGTGACCAGCGCGCCGGGCAGCAATCCCCGACCCGCCTCCGTGCTGAGAATGGCCGCCGTCATGAGGTCCTGGCCGCCACCGCCGACGGCCTCGTCACAGGCCACGCCGAGCCACCCCAGCTGCGCGAGCTCGACCCACAGTTCATCGGGAATCCGGACCGGCGGCCGGTCGAGCCCCTTGCGCACGGGATCACCGCCCCAGCGCTCGGCCAGCAGCTCGCGCGCCATGTCCTGCAGGGAAACCAGTTCTTCGGACAGCTCGAAATCCATCAGTCGTCCCCGCTCGAACGCGGCAGGCCGAGGACCCTTTCGGCGATCACGTTGTGCATGATCTCGCTGGTGCCGCCGCCGATGCTGTAGCCCAGGGAATCGAAATAGCCGGCCACCAGCCGCCCCTTGCCGAGCGCATGCGGCGACTTCTTGGTCAGCGGCGCGAGCGGGCCGGCGATGTCGAGGCTCTCCTTCGACATCTTCTGCCTGAGTTTGCCCGCGAACAGCTTGCCGACGGCCGCCGACGGTCCCGGCTGCCGGCCGGCGAGCTGATCGCTGAGCGCGCGAAAGCCCAGATAGCGCAGCCCCTCGAGCTCGATCCAGTACTGCGAGAGACGCTGGCGCGTGAGTGGATCATCGAGGGCCGGACGGCCGCCGCGCTGCGTTCCAGCCGCAAGGCGGCAAAGCCGGTCGAGCGCACCCTCCAGCGACACCACCCCCGACAGTCCGCTGCGCTCCTGATCCAGCGTGCTGCGCGCGATCTTCCAGCCGCCATGCAGCTCGCCGACGAGGTTCTCCTTCGGGATGCGCACCCCGTCGAAGAATACTTCGTTGAAATGCTGGTCGCCGCCGGCAGCATTGCGCAACGGACGCACGGTGATCCCGGGCGTCTTCATGTCGCACAGCAGGTAACTGATGCCCTCCCGCTTCGGCGCGTCGGGGTCCGTGCGCACCAGCAGGAAACACCAATCGGAGATCGCCGCCAGGCTGGTCCAGACCTTCTGGCCCGTCACGACGAAATGATCGCCGTCGATGACTGCACGCGTACGCAACGCGGGCAGGTCGCTGCCGGCGCCCGGTTCGCTGAACCCCTGACACCACAATTCCTCCGCGGTCAGCACCTTCGGCAGGAAGCGTCGCTTCTGCGCTTCCGTGCCGTGCAGCACCAGCGTCGGCCCGAAGATCGTGAGACCGATGACGTTGATGAGCGGCGGCAACTGCGCCCGCGCGAGTTCCTCCGCCACGATGACCTGCTGCGTGAGGCTCGCGCCCTGGCCGCCATATTCCTTCGGCCACGAGAGCCCGACGTAGCCGGCCTCCCACAGCCGGCGCTGCCAGTCCCGCGCGGCCTGCACGGGGTCGGGCGCCTTCGCCATCCCCGCCGCAATGGCGGCATTGTCCCGGATCCACTGTTTCAGGCGGGCGCGGTAGGCTTCGTCTTCAGACGAGAATTTCAGGTCCATCGCTGCGAACCGACTCCGTTGTTCAGGCCACCTGACGCGTGTGCAGCTGCGAGGCGCCCAGGCGGAAGCCGCCCCCGAGCAGATCCCGCCGGGGTGGCGCCCAGGATCCTCAGCCGGTCAGTTCCCTGGCACGCTTCGTCGCGTCTTCCTGCAGCGAAGCCTTGCGGATCTTGCCGGTCGGCGTCATGGGCATCTCGTCGAGGCGGATCAGGAACTCGGGGTACATGTACTTCATGATCTTGCGCTCGTCGAAGAACTTCTCGATCTCCTCGAGCGGTACGTCCCGCCGGTCGCGTGTCACGACGTAGGCGCAGACCCGCTCGCCCAGCCGCTCGTCGGGCAGGCCGACGACCGCCGCAGCCAGGATATCGGGATGCAGGCACAGCACGTCCTCGATGTCCTTCGGATACACCTTGGACCCGCCGCGGTTGATGACTTCCTTGGCGCGGCCGGCGTAGTGCAGATAGCCCTCGTCGTCGATGAAGCCCAGGTCACTGGTGTAGAACCAGCCCTCGGCATCCCGGGTCTCCGCGGTCTTCTCGGGCTGGTTGTGATAGCCGACGAACAGCGTCGGGCCGCGGAAGCAGATCTCGCCCACCGCACCGGTCGGCATGAGCTTGCTGCGGTCCTTCTGGTCGACGATCTTGAGCTCCGAGTGGAACATGGGGCGTCCGACCGTGGTGCGGACCTTCTCCTCGGGATCGTCGGGCGCGGTGCGCGTGTGCAGGATGTTCTCACCCATGCCGTAGGTGTTCGCGGACTTCACGCCCCAGGTCCGCTTGAGTTCCTCGATGAGCTCAGGCGAGCTCGCGGCACCGCCGACGGCGACGGAGTTGATGCTCGAGGTGTCGAACTTCTTGAAGTCGGGGTGGCGCAGGATCCCGAACAGATGCGCGGGCGTACCGGACAGGCTCGTGACGCGCGCGCGATCGATGAGCTTCAGGATCTCGATCGGGCTGTAGCGATCGAGCACGACCATCGCCGTCCCACCGAGCGCGCAGTAATGGGTCGTGAAGTGACCGAAGCTGTGCGTCATCGGTGAACAGGCCAGTGTCACGGTGTTCGGGTTGGCCTTGGCCATGCCGTCCGCGATGAGCTTGAACAGCGAGACCAGCGTGTTGTGCGTGTGCAGGAAGCCCTTCGGATTGCCCTCGGTACCCGAGGTGAAATTCAGGTAGAAGATGTCGTCGGGCGAAGTCTCGACGCCGGCGAGACGCCCGAGGTTGCGGCGCCCGTCCTCAACCAGCGCCGCGAAACCGTGCTCGCGCTCGCCTTTCGGCTCGCCACGCGCGACGATCAGGGTGCGCAGGTGCGGCAGTTCGCCCCACAGGCCGCGGAGCAAGTCGGCGTGGTCGACGTCCTTGTAACGCTCCGGAACTACCGCCGCGTCGGTCTCGCAGAAACGGAACAGGTTCGTGATGTCCCGTTCGCGGAACACCATGTGCGTCGGCTGGATGACGGCCCCGATGCGCGCGAGCGCGATCTGCAGGAAGCACATCTCGATCCAGTTGGGCAGCTGCACCGCAACGATGTCGCCCTTGCCGATACCGGCACCGAGCAGGCCCGCTGCCAGAGCATCCGATTCCTCCTTGAACTGGGCATAGGTGTAGGTGCGCTCCGGTGTGATCAGCGCCACCTTGTCGGGATGCTTTGCGACCGTCGAATCGAAGCCTGCGTGCAGCGTCAGGTCCAGCCACTTGCCGGTGCCGCGCCAGCGATTGCAGTAACTCTCGTCAAAGCGAGGAAATTGATGCCCTGCCAAGCTCGTCCCTCCCGGCTCGAAGATGTCGATGGTTCCGGCAGTACCGCGACCGCGATCTTCCGGTGCTGCATGTGCCCCGACCGGCCTCGGCCGTACCGCCTTCACTCGCCCGCGAGACAGGGTTCCAGGAGGCTTCCGTCCGGCAGCATGCCCGCAGCCAGCTGCTCGCAGGCGCGCACCACGGCGCAGGAGCTGCGCAACTGGACTTGATCTCGTCCCTGGCTGCCCCGCTATCGCGCCCCGACGTGGGGCCGCCAGACTGGCATGAACTCCCGCAAGTCTCAATAGGCCCGGCCACCCGTCCACGCGGTCACTCGCAGGCTGCCGGGCCGGCGCGCTTGCGGCGAAGGCTGTCCACGAGTCGCGGCGGAAACTGACCTGTGTCAATTGCAGCGCGCGGCTGCGCATGGACAATACCCCGCATGCACACACGCGTGGATTCGCCGGTCCGGCCCATGGAGCTGGTCGCACCGGCTGGAAGCTTTCCGGCCCTCAAAGCCGCCGTCGACCACGGTGCGGACGCCGTCTACATCGGCTTCCGCAACGGTGCCAACGCGCGCAACTTCCCAGGCCTGAATTTCTCGCCGCAGGAGGCCGAGGCGGCGATCCGTTACGCGCACGACCGCCGTGTCAAGGTGTTCTGCGCGATCAACACTCACCCGGACGCCTCGTTGTGGCGCACCGCCACCGATACGGTCGACCATGCGGCGCGGCTCGGGATCGACGCCCTGATCCTGGCCGACATCGGCCTGCTCGGGTACGCGGCCGATCGCCACCCGGACGTCCGGCGACATCTCTCCGTGCAGGCATCTGCGACGAACTGGCGGGCCATCGCGTTCTATCAGCGGCACTTCGGCATCCAGCGCGCCGTACTGCCTCGGGTGCTGTCGGTGGCGCAGGTCCGCACCGTCATCCAGAAGGCTCCGGTGGAAATCGAGGTCTTCGGCTTCGGCAGCCTGTGCGTGATGGTCGAAGGTCGCTGTGCCCTGTCCTCGTATGTCACGGGCGCGTCGCCGAATACCCGCGGTGTCTGCTCGCCCGCCGAGAAGGTCCGCTGGATCGAGACTCCAGCCGGGCGCGAAGCGCGGCTGAACGGTGTGCTCATCGACGTGTTCGCTCCGGGCGAACGCGCCGGCTATCCCACGCTCTGCAAGGGCCGATTCCGCGCCCTGGGCACGGAATCGCACGCCTTCGAGGAGCCGACCAGCCTGAACGTGATCGGAGCCCTGCCTGAACTGCTGGCGGCCGGCGTCCGGGCCCTCAAGATCGAGGGCAGGCAGCGCAGTCCAGCCTACGTCGCGCAGGTCGTGCGTGCCATGCGCGAGGCGCTCGACCGCTGCCATGCGGGCCCGGCCGGCTATCGGCCACCGGAACAGGCGCGCACCGCACTCGAATCCGTCGCCGAAGGTCGTTGCCACACCCTGGGCGCCCTCGACAGGACCTGGCAGTGAAGCTCGCAATCGGTCCCCTGCTGTATTACTGGGAGCGGGAAGCCGCGGATCGCTTCTACGACGCGGTCGCGGCGTCGCCGGCGGACATCGTCTATCTGGGCGAATCAGTCTGCAGCAAACGCCGCACCTACCGCACCGTCGAGTGGTTCGCCCTCGCGGAACGGCTGCGTGAAGCCGGAAAGGAAGTTGTCCTGACCACGCTGGCGCTGACCGAGGCCGAGTCGGAACTGGCCCAGGCCGCGCGCGTGGCCGGCCAGGAGGGCACGCTCGTCGAAGCCAATGATCTCGCGGTCATCGAGCTGCGCAACGGCCGGCCGTTCGTGATCGGCCCGCACGTCAACGTCTACAACCCGCAGTCCCTGCGTTTCCTGGCGAGCCGGGGCGCCGTGCGCTGGGTGGCGCCCGTCGAGCTTGGCATCGAGCAGCTGGCGGCGCTCTCCGCGGCGCGCCCGCCCGGTCTCGAGATGGAGGTCTTCGCCTGGGGCCGTATGCCGCTCGCGGTTTCCGCTCGCTGTTTCACCGCGCGTGCGCACGATCGCGCCAAGGACGACTGCGACTTCGTCTGCAACCGCTACCCCGACGGCCTGATCGTGCAGACGCGCGAGGACGAGCGCTTCCTGACCGTGAACGGCGTCCAGGTCCAGTCGGCCCGCATTCACAACGCCATCGGCTGGCTGCCGCGACTGCGTGAGATCGGCGTGGACGTACTGCGGCTTTCGCCCAGCGCCAGCGGCTTCCTCGACGTCGTGCGCGCGTTCCGCACCGTGCTCGACGGCAGTCCCGTGCCCGAAGCCCTGCGCACCGGCGACTACTGCGACGGCTATCTGGGCGGCGCCGCCGGCATGGAGCGCGCGGCCGCGGCCGGCGCCATGCGCGAATAGACCTCGCGGGCGCGTGCAGCGCCCGCCACCGCCGCGATCAATGGGCGAGCCAGCGGCGGCGGCAGCACATCCTTGACGTGCGCCTCGACATCGAACTCGAAGGCGTCGAGGAAATTCTTGACCAGCAGACCCGTCTCGGTCTCTCCCTCGATGGCCAGGCGCCGGTCGAAGAACAGCGCATCCGGATCTTCCCTGCGCAGCGCCAGCACGCGGAACGCCGCGAGCCGGCCGCGCAGCGTGACGTTGGGTGCACGGCCCGGCGCCGGCTCAACGCGGCCGCCGCGGAAAGCGAGCGGCACCGTGAGGCCCGCGTCCTCGATGACGACGGCGACAACCTTGCCCTCCAGTTCGTCGAGGCGCGAACGGGCCATCTGGCCACGCAGCAGGTGATTGATGACCAGCGCCACGGCGGGCACGGGCGGCGGCGGGAGTCGCCGCACGGCCGTCTCGAAACAGGCGCAGATTGTATCGACAAGTCGCTGATCTATAGACATATCATCTACCTCACCCTGCTTGCTTCCGCGGCCCGCGCGATGCGTTCCCGGCACCGACGGCACCACGGGCTCCAGGCCATCGGGTCCGACCTCCGAGTCAGACCATGCAGTCGCGATGGAACGACCGGCCGGCGAGCGGCAGCGCGCAGACCGGGTCCGGAATCCGGG
>CAYWMY010000076.1:0-10309 GCA_964459405.1 uncultured Steroidobacteraceae bacterium
GCGGACAAACATGGCCGAATGGAACATCCGGCCGCGCTCGCGGAATTGCGGGCAGAAATCGACGATGCGCAGGTGATTGCCCTTGCGGTCCTCGAGGCGCGTCTCCAGCACCGCCGTGTTGCGCCGGTAGCAGCGCTGCAGGTCGCCGATTTCGTCGACCTCGACGTCGAAGGCGCCGCGGACGGTCGGTGCGTCGGGATCCTGCAGCAGCGCGTTGAACACCGGGTCGCCGTCGAAGCGCGGCAGGCACAGCCAGGCGAGTCGCGCGGGCGGCGCGAGCAGGGCTGCGACCTGCCCGTTGCCGATCACGCCGAGGTCCAGTGTCGCGGCGGCCGTCATGCTGCGTCCGTTCCCGGGACCAGTGCCTGCAGCCATGCAACGGCCGCCGGCACGGACTCGAGGCCCGCCTGTGCGGCGGAGCCGGCGACCGGAGCGCCGATGCGCACGGACAGGCCGCCCAGCGCATTGACGGTACGGAAGGCTTCCTCGTCACCCGCGTCGTCGCCGAGATAGACGGGCAGACGCCCCTGGAACGGCGGGTCCGTGACCAGGGCTCCGACCGCAGCGCCCTTCGATGCGCCGAGCGGCGCGGATTCGAAGACCATGGTGCCGCGCAGGCGCTGCAGTTCCCCGCCCGTGTGCGTGAGGATCCGGGCGGTCACCTCCTGAACGACCTCGGCGAGGTGCGGCGCCCCGCGGTAGTGCACCGCGAGCGTCAGCCCCTTGTCCTCCAGCAGCAGCCGGGGGTGGGCCTCGACCAGCCGCTGCAGGCCGCTGCGCGCCAGTGCCAGCGCCTGTGTCGGCGGGCTCGCGCGCCACAGCCGGCCCGCGCTGTCACGCCGCTCGAGACCGTGCAGACCCGCGACGCACAGCGAAGGCAGATCCAGCAGACCGTCGATCGTGGCGATGGGCCGGCCCGTGACGATGGCGACGGCGCCGTCGGTCGCCGCCGCGAGCCGCGACAGCACCGCGCGTGCCTGCGGGTGCGGCCGGGCCGCCGTCGGCGTCGGTGCGAGTTCCGCCAGCGTGCCGTCGAAATCGCTGAGGATCGCGACACGATCGAGCGGGCAGGACAGCGTGGGTGCGGCGCCACGACGCGGCGTGGCGGTGAGGGATGCGACCTTCATGACGGACACCTTAGGCCGCGGGCCGCGATGCGCCAATTCGTCCGCGTACGTACGCGGATCGCCGTAGGCGGGCGCCGCAGTTCAGCCGCGCTCTGCGCCGAGCGCGATGCGGATCAACTCGGCGGTGTTGCGAGCCTGCAGCTTTTCGGACAGCCGCGACTTGTAGACCTCGACAGTGCGCGGGCTGATGTCGAGTTCGGCGGCGATCTCGCGGATCGAGTGCCCGAGTGCGACGCGCTCGAGCACCTCGCGCTCGCGCGGCGTCAGTCGCGCGAGCCGGCTTGCCGGAGGCGGCTGCGCCGCGCGCGGCGCCGGTGCGGGAGACCCCGTGTTGATGGCTTCGTTGACGACTTCGAGCAACACGCTCTCATCGACGGGCTTCTCGAGGAAATCGACTGCACCGCCCTTCAGCGCCGCGCGCGCCGTGGCGGCGTCACCGTGGGCTGTGATGATCACCAGCGGCAGCGCCAGACCGCGCTCGGTGAGCCGGGCCTGCACCTCCAGTCCGTCGAGGCCCGGCATGCGCAGGTCGACCAGCGCGCAGGAGCCGGGGGCGGGACTGACAGTTGCGAGGAAGTCCTCGCCGCTCGCGAACGACGCGGTGACGAAGCCGTTCAGCGCGAGCAAGGTCGCCAGCGAGTCACGGAAGCCCGGATCGTCGTCGACGATGTAGACCGTCCCGTCAGCCATCGCCCTGGTCTCCGGGAACCGTGCGCACGGTGAACGAGAAACAGGTGCCGGCGGCACCCGACCGCTCGAGCTGCAGCCGGCCGCCGTTCGCGGCAACCAGCGTGCGGCTGATTGCGAGGCCGAGCCCCATGCCCTGCGGCTTCGTGGTCTGGAACGGCTGGAACAGGGCCGCGGCGACGTCCGGCGCGATCCCGGGGCCGGAATCCTCGATGTGGAAACGCACGGACTCGCCGTCGCGGACGGCGGAGACGGCGACCCGCCGTGCCGCACCGGCGCCCGGGCCGGCAGCCGCATCGATGGCGTTGCCGACCAGATTCAGCAGTACGGTTTCGAACTGCGTGCGATCGACACGGATCCGCGGCAGTGACGTCGCGACGTCGATCTGCAGCGCGAGGCCGAGCCTCTCGGCGTGCTCGCGCTGCGCGGCGAGGGTCTCCCGTACGAGCGGTGCGGGCGCAAGATTCTCCGGCTGCGTCGTGCCGGCCTGGAAATAGTCCTGCAGGCGCCGCAGCACGCTGCCGGCGCGTTCGGCCTCGCGCAACGCCTTGGTGAGGGTCTCGCCCAGCTGCTCGCGCCGCGTCTCGTCCACAGCGAGGTGGCGGCAGGCGTACAGGTAGTTGCGGATCGCCGCGATCGGCTGGCGCAGCTCGTGCGTGACCGCAGAACTCATCTCGGCGGCGGCCGCGAGCCGCAGCGCGCGGTTCAACACCTCCTGGCGGGCACCGAGCGCGGCCTCGAGACGCTTCCGGCGCGAGATGTCGCGGATCACGAACACACGCAGCGTGCGGGGCGGCGTTCCGACCACGGAACTCGTGACCTCGGCCGTGAACCGCGTGCCGTCGCTGCGAATGGCCTGCATCTCGCGCGGCTCCTGCGGCGGATCCGCCGCATCGTATTCGGGCAGCACGGCGTCGATGTCGAGCGCCATGCGGCCGCTGCGGCCGGGAAGCAGCAACGCACGCGCCGCGCGGTTCGCCGGCACGACCATGCCGCTGCCACGCACGATGACGATCGCATCCGGCACGGCCGAGAGCACGGACCGCAGCCGCGGTGCCGACCAGTGGGTGAACAGCGATGTCTGGCGTCCCGGTGCCACGCGTTGCCCCTTTGCGGCACTCACTGTAGCGGCGGACCACCTCATCCGCACCTGCGATTTCGCGTACGACGGGCTCGCGGGTGTCGGCCTCGACACGCCGGCGCTACACTTGCCGCCGCCCGGGCTGCGGGCCGATCGAGTCGAGACTTCATGACCCTGCGCGCCGTCATCGTTCCCGTCACTCCGTTCCAGCAGAACTGCTCGATCATCTGGTGCGACGAAACCCAGCGCGGTGCCGTGATCGACCCTGGCGGCGACGTGGACACGATCCTGAAGGAAGTGGCCCGGCACGGTGTCACGGTCGAGAAGATCCTGTTGACCCATGCGCACCTGGATCACTGTGCCGCCACGCCGGATCTGGCCGCGAAACTGAACGTGCCGGTCGAGGGCCCGCAGCGTGAGGACCTGTTCTGGATCGAATCGCTGCCCGAGGCCGCGCGGACCTACGGCTTCCCGCCGGCGCGCACTTTCGAGCCCACGCGATGGCTGTCGCAGGGCGATGAGGTGACGGTCGGCAATCTGCGGCTCGAGGTGCGCCACTGTCCCGGGCACACGCCGGGCCACGTCGTGTTCTTCGAGCCCGGCAGCCGTATCGCCTTCGTCGGCGACGTGCTGTTCCAGGGATCGGTCGGCCGCAGCGATTTTCCGCGTGGCGACCATCCGGCGCTGATCCGCTCGATCCGCGAGAACCTGTTTCCGCTCGGTGACGACGTGCGCTTCGTGCCGGGCCACGGTCCGATGTCGACGTTCGGCGAAGAGCGTCGTACGAATCCCTTCGTGTCCGATCGCGCGGTCGGCGCGCGCCGCTGAGCGCCCCGCCGGATCCCTGCGATCCGCGCCGTGTGCTGCGTCGGCTGCCGGTCCGTCGCACACAACATGCCCGGGACCAGCACCACGCGGCTCATGGCCTGCCTGCCCCGGCGACCCGCGCCGCGAAAAGGCGCGCCGCGCCCGCGAGCAGCGGCAGCGACGCGAGCGCGGTCAGGCCGCAGACGAGGCCGAGCGAGGTGCCGACCCGCGCTGGATCGCGCAGCACATGGTCGGTGCCGAGCGCAATCAGCGTCGGTGCGAGACCGATGCCCACGGAGGTCAGCACGAAGGTGTAGGCGGAGGCCACCAGGCCGCGCATGCGGTTGGGTGTCGACTCGCTGACCGCCGAGGCCACGACCGGCAGCGTGAGATTCACGAACAGGCCCGCAAGTGCCGAGGCGACGAGCGCGCTCCAGTAGGTGGGCGCGAATGGCAGGAACAGGCACAGCGGGATGACGCCGCAGGCGGCGACCAGCGTCGTGCGCACGGGCGCATCGACGCCAGAGCGCTGGCGCAGCAGGCGCGCGACCGTCGGACCCAGCAGCACGCCGAGTGATCCCGCGATCAGCGTCGCCGTGCCGTACTGCACACCGACGCTGCCCGGCACGCCGCCGTGGGCGCGCATCAGGAAGGCGGGTGTCCACGCCGGCAGCGCGTAGAGCGCCACGATGAGCAGGGCCATGCCGCCGAAGAACCGGCCGTAGAACGCGCGCTCGGACCACAGGAATACCAGCACCTCGCGCAGCGAAAACGCGCGGTCGGCCCCTGGCGTGGCCAGTTGGCGCGCGGGCTCGCGGATCGTGAACATGATCGCGGCGATCAGCAGTCCCGGCAGTCCCAGGATCACGAACGTGAGCCCCCACGGCTCGAGGCCCGCGAGCGGGCCACCGAACTCGAGGTCCGTGACGGCGCGCACGGTCAGGCCGCCGAAGATCAGCGCGAGTCCGCCGCCCACGAAGGGCCCCAGCAGGAAGATGCTCATGGCGCGCGGCAGCCGCTCGCGGCTGAACGAATCCGCCAGCAGCGACCAGCCGGCCGGGATCAGACAGGCTTCGGCGGCACCCACGCCCGCGCGTGCCGCGAACAGTGTCCAGAAATCCCGGGCGAAACCGCAGGCCACGGTACAGGCGGACCAGATCGCCACGCCGGCGATCAGCAGATTGCGCCGGCTGCCGCGATCGGCGAGGCGGCCGAAGACGGGTCCCATCGCGACGTAGCTGGCGACGAACGCGAGCCCCTGCAGCAGGCTCACGGAAGTGTCGGTCAGGTGCAGCGAGGCCTTGATGGGGTCGACGAGCAGGTTCAGCACCTGGCGATCGATGAAGGCGACCGCATACGCGACGGCGAGCAGCCCCGCGGTGTACCAGGCATGCGCACCGTCGCGGGTCGAACTCATGCCATGGGTACCTGGATCCGTCGATTGAGGGCAGGCCGTGCCCCTTCCTGCGAGGGGCGGGACTTCCCGCGGGCGCACCGGCGGAGTCGGACACTAGCAGCACTGCGAGCGTGGCTTCAATCGCGGGGTGTCGCGATGGCGGCGGCTCATCGTTCCGGTCAGCCCGGAGCGGTCGCCCGGGTAGGATGGCGTCCGGTGCCGGAATTCTGTCCGGCTCCTGCCCATGAGTCGCGTTGCGACGGACAGTGCTCGCCGCGTGGCATGAAATTCTGTTCGGGACGTGTCCATGGGCACCACGCTCGGACAGGCTGCTGACCAGGCGTTCTGCGGGAGTGGGGAGATGAACAGGATTTCGCTGGCTTCCGGTGTCGTGCCCGACTGCGGTCCTCTCGAGACGATCGACGCGGCCGAAGCCGGCGGCTTCGACGCGGTCGGACTGTGGATCGAGCCGCCGAAGTGGACGCCCGGGCTTCTGCGGGACACACGTGCGCGGCTCGAGGCCAGCGGCCTCGAGCTGCTGGACGTCGAAGTCGTCTGGCTGAAGCCCGGGCCGCCGGACCCGCAGCATCTGCGCTGCCTCGATATCGGCATGGAACTCGGCGCGAAGCACGTGCTGGTCGTGAGCTCGGATCCCGACGAATCGGCGACTGCGGCCCGGCTCGCGGCGCTGTGCGCGCATGCCGCGCCCTCAGGCATGCGCGTGGCGCTGGAATTCGGGCTGTTCACGGAAGTGAAGACCCTCGCGCAGGCGCTGCGTGTGATCGGCGCCGTGCGCCATCCCGCGGTCGCTCTGCTCGTCGATCCCCTGCATCTCGCGCGGTCCGGCGGCACACCCGGCGACGTGGCGCAGGTGCCGCCCGCGCTGCTGTCCTACGCGCAGTTCTGCGACGCCGCCGCCGCGGGGCCGAGGCTTGACGATGCGGCCGGCATCATTGCGGAAGCCGTGGACGGACGACTGCAGACCGGCACCGGCGCGCTGCCGCTCGTCGAGCTGCTGCGCGTTCTGCCGGCAGGCATCCCGCTCAGCATCGAGCTGCGTTCCCGGGCGTTGCGCGAGGCACATCCGGATCCCCGCCAACGGGCGCTGGTGACGGCGCGCGCGACGCGCCGCTTTCTCGAGGCCGCGGCCCGCGGTTGAAGCACGGCGCATCGCCGCCCGCGTTAATCGTGGCGCCCGCGCCTGTACCGCGCCGCGGCACGGGCGGAACCGGGTTCAACGGGAAAACAGCACACCGCGCCACGCATGCGCGGCGTCGAGACGAGCGCTGGGCGGCGCGGCGCCGCCCGTCAACCGTTATCTCTGTCCCTGCCAGCTTGCCTCGTGTGGCGAGGCAAGAGACCCGGCGAACTCGATCTGATCCGTGAGCCGCGCATCATTCGCGGCGGGTATGGACCAGGGCATCACTCGGGCCACGGGCTGTCCGCGGTGGGTGACCACCAGCGGGGCGCCGGACTGGCGCGCCGTCTCGATCAGATCGGCGCAATCACGTCGGAACCGCGAGATCGGAACGGTCTTCATCTCTTGTGCGGGCACCTCTCGGGAGCAGAAACGACTCGCCCTGAATCGAGCCGGCGCGCAGTATGGGCAAAATTCGTCCGCGCGCAAGGGTTTCGTCGCATCACGGCGCCCGCGTCGCGGGTTCTGGCAGAATCGCGTTCTGCGGGCGCGCCGCGTCGAGCGGGTGCTGGGGCGCCCTGCGCGGCGGCCGAGTCGGGCGCCTCCTGGACGCGCATGCGAACGATCATGTCGCTGCTGCTCTGCGCGCTGCTGGTCTACCTGCTGCTGTGCGCGGTTCTGTTCGCGACCCAGCGTTCGCTGATCTATTTCCCTGCACGCGAGGTCGATCGCCCGGGCACCGCAGTGCTCCGGCTGAGCAGCGGTCAGGCGACCCTCAAGATCTGGGTGGTACCACGACCGGGCCCGGCGGCATTGATCTACTTCGGCGGCAATGCCGAGGAGGTCTCCTGGAACCTCGCGGGACTCGCCGCCGCGTTTCCGGATCGCACGCTGTATCTCGTCAACTATCGCGGCTACGGCGGCAGCACCGGCCGGCCGACCGAGCGCGCCCTGCTCGCGGACGCGCTCGCGGTCTACGATCACGTGCAGGCCCGGCAGCGACGCGTGGCCGTGATGGGCCGCAGTCTCGGCAGCGCGGTGGCTGTGGTTCTGGCGAGCCAGCGCGCGGTCGAACGCCTGGTGCTCGTGACGCCCTTCGACAGTCTCGCCAGCGTCGCGCGCAGTCACTACCGCTGGCTGCCGGTCCGATGGCTGATGCGCGACCGCTACGATGCGGTACGTCACGCGCCGGCGGTGCAGGCGCCGGTGCTCGCGATCATCGCGGCGCAGGACGAGATCATCCCGCGGCCGAGCTCCGGGGCTCTGCTTGAAGCGTTCGCGGCCGGACAGGCGCGCGTGGTCACGATCCCCGGGGCCACGCACAACACGCTCGACTTCACGCCCGCCTATCTCGCAGCGGCAGCCGCCTTCCTTGCGGTGGGCGGGCCCTGAACCGCGGCACAGCACGCGATCGGTGGAGCTCGCGGCCCTGGGCAAGCCTCGGCCAGGCTCCTTACCCGAGACCGTAGTTGCGCACGATCAGCAGCGACAGAGTCAGCCAGACCATGACGAAGAGCGGCCCGCCCGCCCGCAGGAAGTCAGCGAACCGGTAGCCCGCCGCCGACATCACCAGCAGGTTGGTCTGGTAGCCCATGGGTGTCGCGAAGCACAGGTTGCAGCCGAACAGCACCGCGAGCACGAAGGGCTGCGGGTCCACCCCGAGCAGCCGCGCGACCTCGACGGCGATCGGCGTGCCCAGCACGCCTGCAGCGTTGTTGGAGACGAAGTTCGTCAGCAGGCCGAACATCAGCATCAGCAGCATCATGATGGTCGCGGGCTCGAGTCCGCGGGTGAGGTGGGCGAAGCTCCGCCCGATCTCGCCGATGACGCCTGTCTCCATGAGACCGCGGCCGAGGGCGAGGCTGGCGACGATGATCAGCACCACCTTGCTGCTGATCGCATCGCCGATGTCGCGCCACTGCAGCGCACCCGCGATCATCATGGCCGCGAGCCCGGCCAGGGCCGCGATGACCATGGGCAGCGTGCGCGTGGCCGCCAGCGCGATGACCGCGGCCATGATCAGCATCGCGATGACGGCGCGGCTCGAGCGCGGCAGCCGGTGCGTGCCGTCGAGCGTGATCAGGCCGGGCTCGTGGCGCAGCGCCTGGATCTGCGGCTCGGTCGCCTGGATCAGCAGGACGTCGCCGGGTCTCAGCGTGGAGACCGCGGGGGAAAGCGGCTCGATGAGCCCCGTCGCCGGGCGGTGCATGCCCAGCACGAGCAGGCACTGCTGGGTGGCGAAGTCGCTGGCTATCAGCGAGGTGCCGGCCAGCGTGGACTCCTCCGTGATGATGATCTGCGCCAGGTGCTGATCGTCGCGGCTGGACGGCAGCGACGAGGGCACCGGTCCCTCGATCGCGGCGCCGAGCAGCGCGGCCGATTCCCGCAGCGTCGCCGGGGTGCCCGACACGTACAGCCGGTCGCCGGCCGCGATCTCCAGTGCGCCGCGGCGCATGAGCCGCAGGCCCTCGCGCTCGATGCGGCGTATGCGCAGCGCCTTGGTGCGCCGGATGATCCTGCGCAGGGTGCGGCCCCGGGCCCAGGACCCTGGCGCGATCACGAGCACCGCATCGAACGTGCGCTCGCGCGGCGCGCGGCCCGGACCATCGCCCTGCGGCAGCAGCCGCGGCATCACCAGCCACAGGTAGGGCAGCGCGACGCCGGCGGCGATCGCGACCATCGGCAGGAACTCGAAGATCGCGAATGGCGGCACGCCGAGATCCGCGGCGATGCCGTTGATCAGCAGGTTCGTGGACGTGCCGATGGTCGTGCCCATGCCGCCCAGGATCACCGCGAAGTTCATGGGCATCAGGGTGCGCCGCGCGGTCGTTCCGGTGCGCGCGGCGACGGACAGCAGCAGCGGCAGCATCAGCACCACGATCGGCGTGTCGTTGAACACGGTGCTGAAGCCCAGGCAGACGATCAGCAGCAGCAGGAAGGCACTCTGCGGCGCAATCGCCCAGAAACGGCCGAGCAGGCGCGCCACCGGGTCGAAGGCGCCGGTGACCTCGATGCCGCGGCCGAGTACCATCAGCGCCACTACGGTCACGAGGCCTTCGTGCCCGAAGCCGAGCAGGAATCCGCGCGGGTCGATGGGCGCGAGCCCGGGTGCGCGCGGGATGAGGCCGAAGACCAGCATCAGCGCGACGACAGTGAGCAGCGCCGTCGTCTGCACCGGCAGCTTCTCCGTCGCGAACAGCACGAAGGCCCCGAGCGTGATCGCGATGGTCGCCAGCGCGTGTAGATCCGTCCAGACTGGGGACACTCGAGCCTCATGCGCAACGATGGCGGATGATCAAGTCTGGCCTACGGGCCGGCCGCGTGCCAGCCGGAGGGTATCCACGGGCGGCCAGCCGGGCCGGTGCCTCGATGCCGGTCGTCGTGGTGCAGTGGCGCCCGGCAGACTGGCGCAGTTCGGCGGGTGTATCCACGGATGTCCGTGGCACCCTGCTGCGGGCTGCTGCCATCATCGATCGGGGCATGTGCCATGCCCGTGCAGGCTTCCAGTCGTTACGGGACTCCGCATTCATGCACGTCGAATCTGCCGCCGTCCTGCGAATCCGTGGCCACTGGCTGCGTGCGGTGCTGGTCTCGACAGGCTATGTGTGCGCGTACGTTGCGCTGGACTGGGTCAGCTATGTGCAGCCGGTGCTCAAGCTCGGCATCACGCCCTGGAACCCGCAGGCCGGCCTGACGCTGGCGTTTCTGGCGATCGCGGGTCCGGCGTTCGCTCCGGCGACGGCCCTCGCGGCGCTGATCGCGGAAGTGCTGGTGCGGGCGACGCCGACGTCGATGCCGTCGATCGTCGCGGCCTGCGCCGCGGCGCTGGTCATCGCGGCCGGCTACGGCGCTGCGGCGGTGGCGCTGCGCCGGCGCAGCCTGCTGATGCCGCCGGAGACGCCCGGGGCAGCCGCGGCGCTGCTCCTGATCGCGGCACTCACGGTACTGCCCGTGGCGTGCCTGTACATGCTGCTGTTCCTGGGTGCCGGCCTGCTGCCGACCTCGGCAGTACCCGGCGCCATCGCGCGCTACTGGGTCGGCGATCTCAATGGCGTGCTGACAGTGACCCCGCT
>CAYWMY010000077.1:0-10263 GCA_964459405.1 uncultured Steroidobacteraceae bacterium
CGACCAAGAAGGCCAACGAGCTGATGGCGCACACCTATGCCAATCTCTACGGTCTGCACGTGACCGGACTGCGTTTCTTCACGGTGTACGGTCCCTGGGGCCGGCCGGACATGGCGCTGTTCATGTTCACGAAGAACATCCTGGCCGGGAAACCCATCGACGTCTTCAACTACGGCAACCACAAGCGCGACTTCACCTACGTCGGCGACATCGCGGGCGGCGTGGTTGCGGCGCTCGACCGCATCGCGCCACCAAACCCGGACTGGGACAGCGATCATCCCGACCCGGGCAGCAGCCGTGCGCCGTACCGGCTCTACAACATCGGCAACAGCCGGCCCGTGGAACTCATGCACTACATCCGCGTGCTCGAAGACTGCCTCGGGCGCAAGGCCGAGCTGAACCTGCTGCCGCTGCAGGCCGGCGACGTGCCCGACACCTGGGCCGACGTCGATGACCTGATCCGTGACGTCGGCTATCGTCCCGCGACACCGGTTGAGGAGGGCGTGCGGCGTTTCGTGGACTGGTATCTCGATTACTACCGTGACGAGTCGCCGGCGGCGACCCCCGTCACCAACCTCGGCTGAGGAGGGCGGGCGCCATGCACGATGCGCCGCATGCCGGGTCCGAAGTGGCGGCCGGCGAAGCCTGGGCCTCGATGCGTCAGCACGCCGGCCGGCTCGCCGGCACGCAGGTGCGCGCGCTGTTCGCTGCCGACCCCCAGCGCTTCGAGACTTTCTCTTGCGACGCGGCCGGACTGCTGGTCGACTTTTCGCGCCAGCGACTGGACGGGCCTGCCTTCGCGGCGCTGCTCGCCCTGGCGCGGGCGGTGCGGCTTCCGGAATGGATCGAGCGGTTGTTCACGGGCGAGGCCGTGAACCTCACCGAGGGTCGGCCGGCGCTGCACACGCTGCTGCGTGCGCCGCAGGGTGCCGCGGTGCCGGTGCAGGGCGCCGACGCGCGCGCGCTCGTGCGCCATGAACGCCATCGGCTCGCCCGTTACGTGGCCGATGTGACCGGGGCGGATGTCCGCGGCGCGACCGGCGCCGCGTTCACCGACGTGATCAACATCGGCATCGGCGGCAGCGATCTCGGACCGGCCATGGCGGTCGCGGCCCTGCGCCGCTATCACACGACCGGTCTGCGCTGCCACTTCGTCTCGAATGTCGACGGCGTGCAGCTGTCCGATCTCGTCGAAGTGCTGGACCCGGCGCGCACGCTGGTCATCGTCTGCTCCAAGACGTTCACGACGCTGGAGACCCTGGCGAACGCCCGCCTGGCGCGCGGCTGGATCGCCGAGCGGCTGGGCGAGGACGCGGTGCCGCGGCACTTCGCCGCGGTGTCGACCAACGAGCGCGCCATGAACGAGTTCGGCATCGGCATCGATGCGCGCTTCGCGATGTGGGACTGGGTCGGCGGGCGGTATTCGCTGTGGTCGGCGATCGGGCTCGCGGTCGAACTCGCCATCGGTACACCGCATTTCGAGGCACTGCTCGCGGGCGGTCGCGCCATGGACGAGCATTTCCGCACGGCGCCGCTCGAGACCAACCTGCCGGTGATCCTGGGCCTGCTGGCGGTGTGGAACCACAACGGCCTCGGTGCGACGAGCCATGCGGTGCTGCCCTACGACCAGCGGCTGGCGCGGTTCCCCGCCTACCTGCAGCAGCTCGAGATGGAGAGTCTCGGCAAGCGCGTACGCCGCGACGGCCGGCCGGTCGCGCAGGCCACGGGGCCGGTGATCTGGGGCGAGCCCGGTTCGAACGCGCAGCATTCGTTCTTTCAGCTGCTGCATCAGGGTACGGCCGAGGCCAGTCTCGATTTCCTGCTGCCGGTCACGAGTTCCGGTTCGTTCCCGCAGCAGCAGGACCTGGCGATCGCGAACTGCCTGGCACAGGCGCACGCGTTCATGGCGGGCTACGATGCCGACGAAGTACGGGACGAGCTGCGCTCCAGAGGGCTGCCGCCGGAGCGTGTGACCGCATTGCTGCCGCACAAGGTTCACCCCGGCTGTCGCGCCGCCACACTGATCGCGTTCGAACGGCTGGATCCGTCAACGCTCGGCCGGCTCATTGCGCTGTACGAACACCGCGTGTTCGTGCAGAGCGTGCTGTGGGACATCAACGCTTTCGATCAGTGGGGCGTCGAGTTCGGCAAGCGCGTCTGCGATGGGCTGCTGCCTGTAGTGCGCGATGCCGCGCGCATCGATGAAGCGCCGCCGGAACTGCGCGGGCTGCTCGCGCGCCTGCGGCGCTGGCGCACAGTCTGATACCGCTCGTGCGGCGGCCCACGCCTGCTCAGGCGTGCGGCGGGCGGGTGCTCTGCGAACGATGAGTCGCCGATGTCCGGTCAGCCGCGCGGCGTGTCCGCGCCGGTCACCCGGGGCGCGACGGGCGGCAGGCCCGACGCGGGCGCCGGCCGATCAACGGCCCATGCCGAAATCGCGCCACCAGCCGAGGTAGACACGCAGGTCGTCGCGATTGTTGCCGACGCGCGGCTTGAAGTCTTCGTAACCCACGCCCGCGGTCCAGTGACCACGCGCGAAGCGGCCGGTGGCCTCGAGGCGCGCCGCTTCGAGGCGGGCGCTGACCGGGCTCACGGTATTGCGCGGGTCGCTCGCGGCGCCGCCGCGGTTGACGCGGCCCGCGTGCACGGTGAGCTGCCAGCTGATGCCCTGCGGCCGCGTGTACAGCAGCACGCCGGACCAGACCTCGGCGTCGTTGTCGTAGCTGTGTCCGAGCGAGCGACCGCGATAGCGATAACCCTCGACCGCGAAGATCTCCTGGACGTACGCGCAGTCGTACCGCGGCACCGGCCGGCTCCAGCTGCACGTCGTGCTCGCGAACTCGACCGCGGCGCGCACCAGGGCGCCGTTGCGCAGCGGCCGCCACGCCTCCACGCCGTACAGCGCGAGGAACTTCGACGGCATGCCCGAATCCTCGTCTTCGCCGATCATCTGGCCGTAGACGGCGACCGGTACGTGTTTCCACGGCGACACCAGGCGCAGGTCATAGCCACCGAGCTGGTTGCCCGGTTCTTCCCCGGCACTCGTGTTGTCGCCGCGATTGTCGTGGCCGATCAGCATGCGCTTGAAGGTGCCGAACCCGCAGGGACGGCCCTTGCCGCACATCTGCGCGGTACGCGAGATGCCGATCTCGACTACCCGGTTCGGCCGGAACGATACACGCGCTCCGAGCAGCAGGGGCCGGCGGACGTCCTGGCGGTCGCCTTCCATGCGGCTCACGAAGGCCGTCGCACGCCATTCCCCGAACCACTTGAGCACGGGCAGGGTGCTCGGCGTCACGACGTCGCGTGTGATCGAGAATCCGGGTGTGGGTCGCGCATTGGTGCCGAGGATCAGGCTGCCATTCCAGCCAGGCCCCCACCAGCGCTCCTCCCAGCCGGCGCTGAGCCGCCAGTTGCCGACCCGGCAGCCCGCCACGGTGCCGTCGGGGCGCAACGACTGATCGTCGTCCGGGTCCGCGACGACGCGGATCTGCACCAGCGCGCCACAGCGATCACCGCCGAAACGCGCGCGCGCGCCGATCTCACCCTGGCTGCGCGGCTCATCGGCGAAGGTGCGCACCAGCGGTGTGTCGGTTGCGGCGCGCACTTCAACGCGCAGCGAAGCCTGCTGCTCCTGTTTCGCGACCCACTGGCGCAGTCCGGCCGCGAAGCTGTCGTCCGCGCGACCACCGTCGCCGCTCTGCGCCCACTGTGGCCACTCCGTCACGAGCCCGGTCGAGCCGGGCTGGTCGGCCAGGTACTGGCTGGCACTGCGTGCATGCGCATCGCCCGGCGAAAGCCAGACATCAGCCGCCGCGGGTGTCGCGAACAGCGGTCCGAGCAGCGCGAGCGCCAGGAGCGAAGCGGGCAGGGAGGTGATCGGTTTCATGGTCGCGGTCCGGGCAATGCGGCTGCAACGAGGGCGGCATGGTCCGGTTTCAAAGCGCCGCGGTCAACCGTGCAGCGAGGCCGACCGCGGGGCGAGGCGCGACCGTGTCAGGCGAGGTGCCCGGTGAATCGTCGCCGTCGGACCCGGGTCGTGCTCCCCCGGCCGGGATGCGGTGCACATTCTCCGCAGGAATTACTTCATCCCGGCGCCTGCGTGGCATCATGCGACCCGTTTTCCGCCGCGTGGTAGGCCAAGTGACCTGGCAGATCCTGCTCACCCTTGCGATCGTCGTCTCGGTCCTGCTGACTCTCGCCCTGACGCCGGCGCCCACGGAGTTCGTGCTGGTCGGCGCGATGATCGTGTTGTCGCTCGCGGGCGTGCTCACTCCGGCCCAGGCGCTGTCGGGCTTCGCGAGCCCCGGCGTGATGACCATTGCCGCGCTGTACATCGTGGTCGCCGGCCTGCGCGAGACGGGGGCGATGGCGTGGGTGTCGCAGTTCCTGCTGCGGCGCCCGAAGAGCGTGACCTCGGCGCAGGTGCGCCTGATGCTGCCCGCCGCGGGCCTGTCGGCGTTCGTGAACAACACGCCGGTCGTCGCGATGTTCATTCCCATCGCGCAGGAGTGGGCGGCGCGCTACCAGATCCCGATCTCGAAGCTGCTGCTGCCGATGAACAATCTGGTGATCCTGGCCGGCATGTGCACGCTGATCGGCACCAGCACGAATCTCGCCGTCAACGGCCTGCTGGTGCAGACGCATCCGGACGCTGGTCTGCGCCTGTTCGATCTCGCGCCGCTTGGCGTCCCGCTGACGCTCGCCGGCTTCCTGTTCATGCTGGCGACCTCGAAGTGGCTGCTGCCCGACCGCAAGGGGGCCGTGGAACAGCTCGAGAACGCGCGCGAGTACTCGTTCGAGGCCCGCGTGCATGCCGGCGGCCCGCTGGTCGGGAAGAGCATCGCCGAAGTCGGTCTGCGCAACCTGAAGAGCGCCTACGTGCTGGAGATCGTCCGCGAGCAGCGCCTGGTGACGGCGGTCGGCCCGGACGAGATCCTGCAGGGCAACGACCGCCTGACGCTGGTCGGCGTCGTCGATGCGGTCAAGGACCTGCGACGGATCCCGGGGCTCAGCATCGCCGAAGAGCAGACGTTCCGCATGAACCTCACGAACGCGCAGCGGCAGCTGGTGGAGCTCGTGTTGTCGGCCAATTCACCGCTGATCGGCAAGACCGTGCGCGACACCGCGTTCCGTTCGACCTACCAGGCCGCGATCATCTCGATCTCGCGCGACGGCTCGCGCCTGCCGGGCAAGCTCGGCGACATCGAGTTCCGGCCGGGCGACACGCTGCTGGTGGAGGCGGGCCCGGGCTTCGTCCAGAAATACAAGTACAGCCGCGAGTTCCTGCTGGTCAGCCCGCTGCAGGATTCCCAGCCGGCGGATTTCAAGCGCGCACCGCTCGCGGTCGCGATCGTCCTCGGCATGATGGTCGCCGCCGGATTCGAATGGGTGCCGCTGTTCGAGGCCTCGTTCATCGCCGCGGGGCTCATGGTCCTGACCCGCTGCATCACCATGCAGATCGCGACGCGTAGCGTGGACTACGCGATGGTCGCGGGCATCGCCGCATCCTTCGCGCTGGGTTCCGCGCTGACCACCTCCGGCGCGGCCAAGCTGCTCGGCGACCACCTGACTGACATCGCCGTCGGCAACCCGATGCTGGCTCTCGCGCTGGTCTACGCCATCACGGTTGTCGTCACCGAGATCATCACGAACAACGCGGCTGGCGTGCTGATGTTCCCGATCGCGCTCGCCGTTGCGGAGTTCGCGCAGGTGAATTATCTGCCCTTCGTGGTCGCGGTGATGGTGGCTGCCTCCGCTGGCTTCATCACGCCGATCGGCTACCAGACCAACCTGATGGTGTACGGGCCGGGGGGCTATCACTTCCGCGACTTCGTGCGGCTCGGCGTGCCGCTGTCGCTGATCACCGGCGCCATCTCGCTGTGGCTGATTCCGCAGATCTGGCCGTTCTGATGCCGTCGTGACCGCGACGCGGGGGACGACGGAGCCTGGCGGGGAGCCAGGGCGCGGCTCGCGCGCGCGTGCGGCGGGCCGTGCGGCCGCAGCGGCGTGCGCATTCGGCCCGGAAATGTGATCACGGTCGCGGGGCGGTGGTCGCGCGCCTTCTGTAGACTGTCGCGCCATCTTCTGTCCAATCGCGCGATGCGGACCCCATGCTGATCCCAGTCATTCTCTCCGGTGGTTCGGGCACGCGGCTCTGGCCGCTGTCCCGTGAACAGTACCCGAAGCAGTTCCTGCCGCTGGTCGGCGAGCACACGATGATCCAGGACACGGCGCTGCGCCTGCGGGGCCTGGAGGGCGCCGGCACCGTCGGTGCGCCCATCGTCGTGTGCAACGAACAGCATCGCTTCATGGTTGCCGAGCAGCTGCGCGCTGTCGGCGTCACACCGGGCGCGATCGTGCTCGAGCCCGTCGGGCGCAACACGGCTCCGGCGGTCGCGGTCGCGGCACTCGCCGCGCTTGCCTCGCATCCGGACAGCGACACCGACCCGCTGCTGCTGGTGCTGCCCGCGGATCACGTGCTGCGCGACGTGGCGGCTTTCCATCGCGCCGTCGGCGCTGCGACTGCCGCGGCCCGGGCCGGCAGTCTGGTGACCTTCGGAGTCGTGCCGGGCTGGGCCGAGACCGGCTACGGCTACATCGAGAAGGGCGCCGGTACGGGCGCCGTCGTTCCCGTGGCGCGCTTCGTCGAGAAGCCGGACGCCGCGCGCGCGGCGGAGTTCGTGGCGAGCGGCAGGTATCTCTGGAACAGCGGCATGTTCCTGCTGGGTGCGCGGCGCTATCTCGATGAACTCGGCAGCTTCGCGCCCGCGATCCGCGCGGCCGCGGAGCGCGCGCTGGCCGGCGCGGTCCGCGATCTCGATTTCACGCGGCTGCCCGTGGATCTGTTCGGCGCGAGCCCGTCGGATTCGATCGATTACGCGGTGATGGAGAAGACCCGGGCGGCGGCCGTCGTGGCGCTCGACGCCGGCTGGAGCGACGTGGGATCGTGGTCGTCGCTGCACGATGCGCTGCCACGTGATGCGCAGGGTAACGTCACGCGCGGCGACGTCGTCGCCGTCGAGAGCCGCGACTGCCTGCTGTACTCGTCGGAGCGGCTGGTCGCCGCGGTCGGGCTCGACGGGCACGTGGTCATCGAGACCAAGGACGCCGTGCTGGTTGCGCCGAAATCGCGCGTGCAGGACGTGAAGCAGCTCGTGAGCCGCCTCAAGGAGCAGGGCCGCAGCGAACCGGGCCTGCACCGCGAGGTGTTCCGTCCGTGGGGCAGCTACGACAGCATCGACAATGGCGATCGCTTCCAGGTCAAGCACCTCAAGGTCAAGCCTGGCGCGACGCTGTCGCTGCAGATGCATCATCACCGCGCCGAGCACTGGGTGGTCGTGTCGGGTACGGCGCGCATCACGCGCGGCGACGAGACCTTCCTGCTGTCGGAGAACGAGTCGACCTACATTCCGATCGGCACGCGGCACCGCATCGAGAACCCCGGCAAGGTTCCGCTGCACATCGTCGAAATCCAGTCCGGGAGCTATCTCGGCGAGGACGATATCGTGCGCTTCGAGGACCAGTACGGACGGCAGGGTCGCACGGACTAGGGCCGATCCGACGATTTCCCGTGGAGTGTGTCGAGGTGGCAGGCGGTTTCGCCGCTGGTCGCACCGACCAGGGCCCATCCGCGGATCCCCCATGGCCGTGACCGCGGTCGACTTCACGGCAAAGAGGGCGTGACCGACGTGTTGTGGTCGGTGCGCACGAGCAGGGAGCAACGCCACGCGCCGATGCTTCCATGCACCGCATCGGCACGCTTTCGGGTACATTGCGCGCCAGTGCGTCGGAATCCTCCATGACTCGCCAGCCACCCGCCAGACTGCAGGTCCCGCTGCTCGATCTCAAGCCGCAATACCGGGCGCTGAAGGCCGAGCTGGACGCGGCGCTGCTCGCCGTGGCCGAATCACAGCAGTTCATCCTCGGGGCCGCGGGCAGGCAGCTCGAGGAGCGCGTCGCCGCGTACTGCGGGGCGCGTTTCGGCATCGGTGTTTCCTCCGGTACCGACGCGCTGCTGGTGTCGCTGATGGCGCTGGAAATCGGTCCGGGCGATGCCGTGGTCACCACGCCCTACACGTTCTTCGCCACCGCCGGCGCGATCGCGCGCGCCGGCGCGCGGCCGCTGTTCGCCGACATCGAGCCCGAGTCCTTCAACATCGATCCGGCCGCGGTCGAACGCCTGCTGCGGGACGAGTGCGATGCGAGCGGCGCGGTGCTCGTGCACCGCGCGAGCGGCCGGCGCGTGCGCGCCCTGATGCCGGTGCACCTGTACGGCCAGGCGGCCGACATGGACCGGCTCGGCGTGGTCGCCGCACGCCATGGCCTCGCGGTCATCGAGGACGCCGCGCAGGCGATCGGCACCGAGTTCCGCGGCCGGCGCGTGGGGTCGATCGGTGATACGGGCTGCCTGTCGTTCTTTCCGACGAAGAACCTCGGCGCCTTCGGCGACGCGGGACTGGTCATGACCAGCGACGAGGCGCTGGCGGCGAAGCTGCGCATGCTGCGTGTGCACGGCATGGAGCCGCGCTATTACCACGCGCTGATCGGCGGCAACTTCCGGCTCGACGAGCTGCAGGCCGCGGTGCTGCTCGTGAAGCTCGCGCACCTGGACGCCTGGACCGCGAGTCGCCAGCGCAACGCGGCGTACTACGATGCCGCCATCCGGCACGCCGGCCTGGGCGACCGGGTCCGGACACCCCGCGTCGCGGCCGACGGCCGTCACGTGTTCAACCAGTACGTGGTGCGCGTGGCCGAGCGCGATGCGCTGCGGGCCTGGCTCGCCGAGGCGGGTGTCGGCACCGAGATCTACTATCCGGTCCCGCTGCACCGCCAGCAGTGCTTCGCGGACCTCGGCTACGCGGCCGGCGACTTCCCGGAGGCGGAACGGGCCGCGGCCGAGACACTGGCGCTGCCGATCCATCCCGACCTGAACGAAACGCAGCTGCGGCACGTGGTCGATACCATGGCCGCATTCTACGGCTGAGCCATCGCACACCCCCAGACCTCTCTGCTCCAGGACCCGACATGAAGCCGATCAAGGGATTCAAGGCCTACGACCTGCGTGGCCGCATTCCGGACGAACTCAACGAGGACGTGGCCTGGCGCGTGGGTCGTGCCTACGCGCAGTGGCTGAATCCGAAACGGGTCGCCGTGGGGCGCGACATCCGGCTCTCGAGCCAGTCACTGGCCGCGGCGCTGATCCGCGGGCTCACTGATTCGGGAGTCGACGTGGTGGACATCGGCCTGTGTGGCACGGAAGGCTCGTATTTCGCCACGTTCTCGCTGGGCCTCGACGGCGGCATCATGGTGACCGCGAGCCACAATCCGCCCGACTACAACGGCATGAAATTCGTGCGCGAGCAGTCGAAGCCGGTGTCGGGCGACACAGGTCTCAAGGACATCCAGCGGCTCGCGGAGGAGGGCCGGTTCCCGGCAGTCTCACGCAAAGGCAGCGTCGAGCAGTTCGACCTGGGTCCCAGCTATCGCGAGCACCTGCTGGGCTATGTCGAACGCGCGAAGCTGAAGCCGCTCAAGGTGGTCTCGAACCCGGGCAATGGCGGCGCCGGCCTCGTGATCGACCTGCTGCAGAAAGACCTGCCGCTCGAGTTCGTGAAGCTCTGTCACGAGCCCGACGGGACCTTTCCCAACGGCATCCCGAACCCGATGCTGGAGCAGAACCGCGCGCCGACCATCGCGGCGGTGCGCCGGCATCGTGCCGACCTCGGCATCGCTTTCGACGGCGATTTCGACCGCTGCTTCTTCTTCGATGAACAGGGCACGTTCATCGAGGGGTACTACATCGTCGGCCTGCTGGCTTCCGTGTTCCTGCAGAAGAGCCCGGGCTCGGCGGTGGTGTACGACCCGCGGCTGACCTGGAACACCATCGACATCGTCGAGCGCGCGGGTGGCCGGCCGGTGCTGTGCAAGTCCGGCCACGCCTTCATCAAGCAGCGCATGCGCGAGGTGGATGGTGTGTATGGCGGTGAGATGAGCGCCCACCACTACTTCCGGCGCTTCGCCTACTGCGACAGCGGCATCATTCCGTGGCTCGTGATGGCCGAGACGCTGTCCGTCACGGGCAAGCCGCTGTCCGAACTCGTGGGTGAACGCATGAAGATGTTCCCTGCGAGCGGCGAGATCAACCGGCGGCTGCCGGATGCGACCGCCGCAATCGCCGCGGTCGAGGCGCGCTACCTGCCCGGTGCCGCGCGCATCGATCGTACGGATGGATTCTCGGTCGAATACGGCGAATGGCGCTTC
>CAYWMY010000078.1:0-5109 GCA_964459405.1 uncultured Steroidobacteraceae bacterium
CGATCCCGTTGCCGTGTTCCGGGCCGCCGGCGAGGCCGTGCTGCGCGCGCGCCGCGGCGAGGGGCCGAGCCTCCTCGAGATCGAGACCGCGCCGCTCGCGGGACATTTCATGGGCGACGCGGAGGGCTACCGGCCCGCGTCGGAGAAGGCCGCGGCACAGGCCGGTGATCCGATTCCGCGTTTCCGCGCGCGGCTGCTGGCCGAGGAAGTGCTCACCGAGGCGGCTGCGTCGACGATCGAACAGGAGGCCGGGGAAGCCGTGTCGGCCGCGGTCGCCTTTGCGCGGCAGAGCCCCTTCCCGCGCCCCGAGGAAGCGCTCGAGAAGCTCTACGCCTGACGCCCGCTTTCGACCCGCGAGAGGAGACCCTCATGACGACTCCCCAGCCCAGCCGCCGCCTGACGGTCACGCGCGCCGCGGCCGAGGCGCTTGCGCAGGAAATGCGCCGCGATCCACACGTGTTCGTGATGGGTGAGGACATCGCCAGACTCGGCGGCGTGTTCGGCAACACCCGCGGGCTGCTGGAGGAATTCGGCCCCGAGCGCATCCGCGACACGCCGATTTCCGAGACGGCCTTCATTGGCGCCGCGGTCGGTGCGGCCGCCATGGGCATGCGTCCGGTCGTCGAACTGATGTTCATCGATTTCTTCGGCGTCTGTTTCGACGCCATCTACAACCTGGCCGCGAAGCAGTGCTACTTCTCCGGCGGCCAGGTCCGGTGTCCGATGGTGCTGATGACGTACGCGGGCGGCGGCTACAGCGACGCGGGCCAGCACTCGCAGTGTCTGTGGGCCAGCTTCGCGCACATGCCCGGGCTCAAGGTCGTGGCGCCGTCGAATGCCTACGACGCCAAGGGCATGATGATCGCGGCCATCCGCGACGACAATCCCGTGGTGTTCATCGGGCACAAGGCGCTGCAGGGCATGGGCTGGCTCGGCACCGAGAAGGGATCGGTGGTCGATGTGCCCGAGGACGCCTACACGGTGCCGCTCGGCAAGGCCCGGACCGTCCGTGCCGGGCGCGACCTCACCATCGTCGGCCTCGCGCTGACGGTGCACCAGTCGCTGGAGGCGGCGAGTCGTCTCGCCCGGGAAGGCATCGAGGCCGAGGTCATCGACCTGCGCAGCCTCGTGCCGCTGGATCGCGAGGCGCTGCTCGAATCGGTCTCCCGGACCGGCCGGTTGCTCGTCGTCGACGAGGACTACAGCAGTTATTCCATGAGTTCCGAAGTCATTGCCACCGTGGTCGAGCATGGCATCGGCCATCTCAAGGCGCCGCCCCGGCGCATCGCCTATCCGGACATCGTCGTGCCCTTCTCGCCGCCGATGGAACAGTTCGCGCTGCCAAACGCGGACAAGATCGTTGCTGCGGCCCGTGCCATGGTCGCGGCGGAGGCGCGCCCGTGATCGAGGTCGTCGTGCCGTCGGACGTCTGGGAGGGTGACGCCGAGGCGTCGGTCAACGTCTGGTTCTTCGAGGACGGTGAGATGGTGCAGGACGGCGCCTTGCTCGGTGAACTCATGTTCGAGAAGACGGCCGTCGAGGTGCGCGCGCCGCAGGGCGGGACACTGCGCATCAAGGCGCCGCCGGAAACCGTGGTGCACAAGGGCGACGTGATCGCCGTCATCGAATGACGCAACCGGCCTGAATGCCGGTCCGAGGAGGATTCCCGATGTCCACGACCCAAGCCGTGCTCGACCACCACCTGCAGGCCGTCGCCGCGGGCGACGTGCAGGGCATCCTGCAGGACTACACGGAGGAGTCCGTACTGCTCACGCCCAACGGGCCCCTGAAGGGACTCAAGGCGCTGACGGAGTTCTTCGGCGGATTCGGTACCAGCATGCCCGACTTCATGGACGGCTTCCGCATGCTGCGAAAGGAGGTCCTGGGCGACGTGGCGTACATCGTCTGGGAGTCTCCGAAGTACGTGCTGCTCGGCACCGATACATTCCTGGTTCGCGACGGCAAGATCGTCACGCAGACCTTCGCGGCGTACCTGCGGAGCTGAGCCGGGGGGCAGGCCCGCCGCGAGCTCGCGGCGGCCCGGCGGACGGCCCCGGCTGCCCGTGGGAACCCGATGCGCGTTACCGCAGTCCGACCGCTTTGCAGGCAGGATGGCGGCCGGCGCGACCACGAAGTCGTCTCGCGGCGCCGATCGAATCGCTACACTGGTGTCCGCATCAGCGGAAGATCACGGGCGCGGCGGGTTCCGCGATGCAACCCGTCGTCAGCGTGCAGCAGGAGAGGACCATGGCCGATACCGCCGGCGAGCGTTTTGCCCAGGGCATGGACACAGTGGCGAAGCTGTTCCCGCCAGGTTCCGTGGGAGTGCCGCGGTTCCAGTATCCGCCCGAGATCGCGAACGACTGGGGGCAGTTCTCGGTGTCGACCGTGCTCGGTGACGTGTGGGCACGACCGGGCCTGGAGATGAAAAACCGGGCCATGATCACCATCGCGATGCTGACCGCCCTGGGCAGGCTCGAGCAGCTGAAGGCGTACATCGTGGGCGGGCTCAACCTCGGGCTCACGCGCAGCGAGATCTGCGAGATCATCTACCAGGTGGCCGTGTATGCGGGCTTTCCGGCGGCCATACAGGGATTCGCCGTCGCGAACGAGGTGTTCGCCGAGTGCGATCGGGCGTCCCCCGGGGCCTGACCCGTTCGTGGCGAAAGCCTGTCGCGCGTCGATTCAACAACAGACAACGAGCAGAGTGGAGGAGCCACTGCGATGACGAAAAAGCAAGTGCCGAAGCCCGATTTCATCAGCGACGAGGACTGGAAGCTGCTGATGGATACCCGCGACGTCAAGACGATCCGCGCCTGGGGTGCTGAACACACCCGGCGCTATCTCGAAACGGGTGGTAGCGATGAATCGGGCAGCATCGTCGGCCAGGCCGTCATCCTGATCACGACCATCGGCCGGAAGACCGGACAGGAGCGGACCAACCCGGTCAACTTCGTGCAGGACGGCGACAAGATCTACGTCGTCGGCTCCTTGTCGGGGCTCGAGGAGGACCCGTTCTGGGCGCGGAACCTCGACAAGACGCCGCGCGGGTGGGTCCAGCTGAAGGACAAGCGCTGGGCGGTCAACGCACGGAAGATCAGCGACGAGAAGGAACGCGCCGAACTCTGGCCGCGGCTGACGGCGAAGTTCCCGTTGTGGGGCCACTTCCAGAAGTATTCAGAACGGCAGTTCATGGTCTTCGAGCTGACGCCTGCCTGAAGGGAGGCGCGACCGCCTGCAACCGGCGGGTGCGGGCCGTATCGATGCCCGCCCTGCCGCCGTATCCGCGGTCGCTGCCTTGGCGCGCAGTGCACGGCCGTTGCCGTCGGATCCGCCGGCGGCAGCGCTCGCACGCGGCGGGACCCGGTCGATCGAAGCCGCGGCGCGCTTCATCGACGGCCGGCACCCGCCAGCCAGCGGTGTTGCCGGACCGTGCCGCTTCGCGACCCGGTAGCACCGATCCGATACGCGGGGCGATCACTGGGCTACACTGCGCGCCCAGCAACGGGCGCCTGACCGGATTCTTCGAGCCGATCGATCATGCTGCAGATCATCCACGACAAGCTGAAAGGTGTGTTCGCGATCGTCGTGCTGGGGGCACTGGCGGTCGTATTCGTCTTCTGGGGTGTCGAGTTCGTGCGCGTCGGCGGCGGCGGCCCCGGTGGCGGGCTCGAGGTCAACGGCGAGACGGTCGACGTCGAGGCGGTACGACGCGAGTTCCAGGAGGAGCTTGCGCGTGCGCAGACCGCCCAGGCGACCGGCGACGTGCCGGCCGAGGTGCGCGAGGAGATCGGCAGGACGGTGCTCGAGCGCGCTGTGCGCCGCGAGCTCATCCGCAGGCGGGTCGATGAGCTCGGCTTCCGCGTCAGCGACGCCGCAGTCATGGCGAGTCTGCAGCAGGAGCCGGCCTTCCATGTGGCCGGGCAGTTCTCCAAGGATGCTTATTACGCGGCCGTCCGGAGCATTGGCCTGACGCCGCACCAGTTCGAGAACGAGCAGCGAGCGGCGCTCACGGTGCAGCACCTGGACCGCGGCATCGGCGTATCGTCGTTCGTGCTGCCGCAGGAGGTGTCGCGGAGCATCGCGTTGCGCGACGAGCAGCGCGAGTTCGGCTGGGTGGTGGTGCCGCGTACGGCGTTCCTGAGCGGCGTCGTGGTCGACGATGCGGCCGTCACGGCCTGGTACGAGTCCAACAAATCGCACTTCATGACCCCCGAGTCGGTGGCGCTGCAGTACGTCGAGTTGAACCTCGACGAGGTGCAGACCACGGTGTCCGGCGACGAGGCCGCGTTGCGGGGCTTCTACGAGCAGAATGCGGACCGCTACACGACCGTCGAGCGCCGCCATGCGCGGCACATCCTGATCACCCCGGGCAAGGATCGCGCCGCGGCGCGCAGCAAGGCGCAGTCGCTCTACGAGCAGTTGCAGAAGGGCGCTGATTTCGCCGCGCTGGCGAAGCTCGAGTCCCAGGATCCCGGTTCCGCAGTGCAGGGCGGCGATCTCGGCTGGGCCGAGAAGAGCGCCTACGTGGGGCCGTTCGCCGACGCGGTGTTCTCGATGAAGCCCGGCGAACTGCGCGGCCCGGTCGAGACCGAATTCGGTTTTCACGTGATCCGTCTCGAGGGCATCGAGCCCGGTCATCGCAGGAGCTTCGAGGAAGTGCGCGACGAGCTCGCGAGCGAATACGCGCGCTCCGAGGCCGAGAAGATCTTCGGTGACCGCCAGGAGGAGCTCGACACACGCAGCTTCGAGGCGGCGGGCAACCTGCAGCAGGTGGCTGATGCCATGCGCCTGCCGCTGCGCACGCTGCCCGTGTTCACGCGGCAGGGGGGCGGCCCGCTGGGCGGCGACGCGAAGCTCGTCGCGGCCGTGTTCCAGGACGACGTGCTGGCGGGCCAGTCGATTCCGGTGATCGAGCTTGGTCCCGGCCGTGTCGTCGCGGTGCGCGTGACCGCGCACGAGAAACCCCGCCAGCGGCCGCTCGAAGCAGTGCGCGCCCAGGTTGTGGAGCTCGTGCGCGAGGCGGAGGCCGGGCGCGCCGCGAACGCCGTGGCCGACCGTCTGCTCGCGGAGATGAAGGCCGGTGCAGCCTGGCCACCCGCCGCCGCG
>CAYWMY010000078.1:5119-7388 GCA_964459405.1 uncultured Steroidobacteraceae bacterium
GGCGTCGGACGTTCCCGCCGCCGTCACCGCCGCGGTCTTCGAAGCGCCGCGGCCCGCGGACCGACCGTCCTACGGCAAGGTCGGTCTGCCGGGCGGCGACGTGGCGCTGTGGACCTTCGTGCGCCAGACACCCGTCGCGATGCCCGATGACGAGGCGGTCGCGGCACGGGCCCGAGACGCGCGCCTGAGGTTTGCGCAGCTCGATGCCGGCCTGTACCTCGCGAAGCTCAGGGCCGGAGCCGAGGTGGAGGCGCCGCCCAACCTGTTCCAGTGACGACGATGGCCGCATCCCGCGGGTCACTGCGGATGCCCGGCACCGGTCCGCGGCCGGCATCATGAAGCGCGCGGGATTCGCGCTGCACTGGCAGATCCTGCTCGCGATCGCGCTGGCGGTCGCCGCCGGCTCGATGGTGCGAGGCCATGCCGGCGACACTGCGACCGGCCTTCTGGCCGTATTCGAGTTCGGTGGGACGATTTTCCTCGGCGCCCTGAAGATGCTGATCGTCCCGCTGATCGCTTCGTCGATGATCGTCGGCGTCGCGAGCCTGGGCGCGCATGGCCAGCTCGGCCGCATCGGGTTGCGCACTTTCGGGCTGTACGTGCTCACGACCGCGGCAGCGGTGTTCATCGGCCTGGCGATCGTGAATCTGGTCGAGCCCGGCGTGCAGGGCGGCGAGCCGGCCGGTAACGCGCTGGCGCTGGAGACCGATTCGGCCGAGATCGCGCGCGTCGTCGCGAGCCGCGGCGCGGCGGATGTCGCCGACATCTTCGTGCGCATGGTGCCGGAGAACGTGATCGCCGCGGCCGCGGACAACGGCGAGATCCTCGGCGTGATCGTCTTCAGCCTGCTGTTCGGCTATTTCATGACCAGGATCAGCGCGGAGAATGCGCAGCCCCTGCTCGCGTTCTGGCGCGGTGTTTCCGAGGTGATGCTGCTCGTCACCGAGTTCGTCATGAGATTCGCGCCGGTCGGTGTTTTCTGCCTCGTCGCGCGCGTGGTGGCGAAGACGGGGTTCGAGGCCGCGACCCCGCTGCTGCAGTTCGCGGCCTGCGTCGTCGTCGGGCTCGCGCTGCAGATGTTCGTGATGCTGCCGCTCGCGGTCCGGCTCATCACGGGCGCGCGCCCCTGGGCGATCTTCGGCGCGATGGCTCCCGCACTGCTGACGGCCTTCTCCACGGCGTCCTCGGCCGCGAGCATGCCGCTGGCCCTGGACTGCGTGGAGAAGCGCGTGGGCGTCTCGAATCGCATCGCCAGCTTCGTGATTCCAATCGGGGCCTCGGCCAACAGCAACGGCACGGCGCTGTACGAATGCGCCGCGGTGCTGTTCATCGCGCAGGCCTACGGTGTCGAGCCCGGACTCCTGACGCAGCTGACGGTGGTCGGGCTGGCGCTGGTCACGTCCATGGGGATGGCGGGGGTCCCGGCCGCGTCGCTGGTCGCCATCGCGGTCATCCTGGGCGCCCTCGGGCTGCCGCCGGAGGCCATCGGCGTGCTGCTGGTGTTCGACCGGCCGCTCGACATGTGCCGCACGACCGTGAACGTCTTCGGCGATGCCTGCGTCGCGGCCATGGTCGCGCGGCTCGAGGGCGAGCGCCACGTGCTGGAGCCCGTGCGCACGGGCTGAGCGGCGCCTCCCCCGGCCTCAGCCTCAGGTTTCGGGCGAGGGCTCGATCAGCGGATTGCCGGGTTCGGTGTCGGGCCCCGCGGCCGCGAGCCGCGCCTGCGCGCTCTCGAAGAGTGGCTGGAACTGGTTGCACACGGCGCAGAAGATGTCCGCGGTGCGCTCGGCGTCGTAGGCCGCCGAATGCGCGGCTGCCGCGTCCCACTCGAGCCCCGCCGCAACCGCGGCACGCGACAGCACCGTCTGGCCGAAGGCGACGCCCGCGAGGGTGGCCGTGTCGAAGCTCGAGAACGGGTGGAACGGGTTGCGCTTGATGCCCGCACGCGCCACGGCCGCGTTCAGGAACGCCAGATCGAAGGACGAGTTGTGCCCGACCAGGATCGCGCGCGTACAGTCGTTCTCGCGCACCGCGCGGCGCACTTCCCTGAACACGCCGCCGAGCGCCTCCGACTCGGGCACTGCGGGCCGCAGTGGGTGCCAGGGATCGATGCCGTTGACCGCGAGCGAGGCTGGATCGAGCCGGCCCCCCTCGAAGGGCCGCACGTGATAGCGCCAGGTCTCGCCGCGCACCAGACGGCCATCGGGCCGCATCTCGATCAGCACGGCCGCGATCTCGAGCAGCGCGTCGGTTGCGGCGATGAAGCCGC
>CAYWMY010000078.1:7398-10238 GCA_964459405.1 uncultured Steroidobacteraceae bacterium
GGTCTCGACGTCGACGACGACCGGCAGGAAGCCGCGGAACCGCCGCGCGATGGGGATGCTGCGCGCGCCGTCGCTCACGGATTCACCTCGGCCTGAAGGCGCCAGCGCAGCGTCTCACCCGCGCGGAACGGCACGATCTCATCGGGGCCGTAGGGCAGCACGGCCGGTACGGGCCGGTCCTCCCGCACCAGTGTGATGCGGTCCGTGTTGCGCGGCAGCCCGTAGAAATCCGCGCCATGGAAGCTCGCGAAGGCTTCCAGCCGGTGCAGCGCGCCGGCACTCTCAAAGGCCTCGGCGTACAGTTCGATGCCCGCGGGCGCCGAGAACACCCCGGCGCAGCCGCAGGCGTGCTCCTTGGTGTGGCGCGCATGCGGTGCGCTGTCGGTGCCGAGGAAGAACCGGGGCTCGCCGCTGGTGGCGGCCGCGAGCAGCGCCGCGCGGTCCTCCTCGCGCTTCAGGACCGGCAGGCAGTACAGGTGCGGCCGGACGCCGCCGGCCAGCATGGCGTTGCGGTTCAGCAGCAGATGCTGCGGTGTCAGCGTCGCCGCGATGCGCGGGCCCGCGGCGCGCACGAACTCGACGCCTTCCCGGGTCGTCACGTGCTCGAGCACCATGCGCAGCCCCGGAAAGCGCCGTGTCAGCATCGTGAGCGTCGTGTCGATGAACACGCGCTCGCGGTCGAAGATGTCCACCGCGCCGTCCGTGACCTCCCCGTGCAGCAGCAGCGGCAGGTCGAGCGTCTCCATGCGCGCGAGCACCTCGAAGCAGCGCTCGATTGCCGTGACCCCCGAGTCCGAGTTCGTCGTGGCACCGGCCGGGTAGTACTTCACACCGGCGATGGCGCCGCTCGCGCGCGCCGCGTCGATCTCCGCGGGACTGGTGTTGTCAGTCAGGTACAGCGTCATGAGCGGCTCGAAGGGACTTCCGGGCGGCAGCGCGGCGCGCACGCGCTCGCGGTAGGCGAGCGCCTGTGCCGTGGTCGTAACCGGTGGCTTCAGATTCGGCATCACGACGGCGCGGCCGAAGCGCGCCGCGCTGTACGGCACCACGGCGCGCAGCGCATCGCCGTCGCGCAGGTGGAGGTGCCAGTCATCGGGGCGGTTGATGGTCAGACTCGTGGTCGTCATGGCGCTATGTTGCACCAGATCGGCGCGTCCTGCCGCAGGCGCGGGTTCGACGCTGACGATGTCAACGCGTACGCCGTGGCGCGGCCGGGAACGAACCGTTCGCGAGCAGAGCGACCAGATACGCCACGCCGAAGCCCGTGATGTCGGTGGGCACGTGGGCCAGTCCACCGTGGCGCGTCGCGGCGGACAGGTCGACGTGCAGCCAGGGAATCTCCGGGGCCACGAAGCGCGACAGGAAGCGTGCCGCGTAGATGTGATCGCCCTTGCCCTCGACGAGACACTGCACGACGTCGGCGAGCTTGCTCTCGAGGTCCGCATCGAAGTCCTCCGGGCAGGGCAGCACCCAGACGCGCTCGCCGCTCGCCGCGCCGGCCTGTTCGATGCTCTCGCGCAGCTCCGGCCGGTTCGTGAACGCGGCGCTCATGCGCTCGGTCAGCGCCGTGACGCACGCGCCGGTGAGCGTTGCGAGATCGATGATCGCAGCGGGCCTGCTGCGCGAGGCCAGTGCCAGCGTGTCCGCGAGCGCCATGCGACCCTCCGCGTCCGTGTGGATGACCTGGATGGTCGTGCCGTTCAGCGCCGTGACCACGTCCTGCGGCTGGTACGCCTCCGGGCCGATGCGGTTCTCGGCGAGCGCGAGCCAGAGGTCCACCGGGCGGCGATGGCCGATCCTGTCGAGCGCGAGCAGCGCACCCAGTGCCGCGGCGCTGCCGGCCATGTCCGTGTGCATGTCGAGCATGCTGCGGTGGCTCTTGAGATTGGTACCGCCCGTGTCGAAGCAGAGCCCCTTGCCCACGAGCGCGACCGGCGTGCCGCGCGCGCCGCGCGGGCGATAGCGCACGTGCAGGATGCCCGCGTCACGCCGTGCGCTGCCCTGCACGACCGCGAGGAAAGCTCCGGCGCCGAGGCGTCGCAGCGTGGCTTCGTCGTAGAAACGCGTGGGCCAGTGGTGGCGGCGCGCGAGCTGCTGCACGGCGCGCCGGTAGGCGCCCGGTGTCAGCACGTTGGGCGGCAGCGCGGTGAGCCAGCGCGCGAGGTTGTTGCCTGCGGCCACGGCCGCGATGTGCTCGCGTGGCACGGCCTTGCGTGCGACGGGCACCAGCCGCGGGGGCGGCCTGCGGCGTGTGCCGGCCTTGACACCACGCGCCCGTGGCAGCCGGAAGTGGGTCGCCATCGCGGCCGCGAGACACGCGCCGACGGCTTCGGACTCCGCGTCACCTCCGAGCCCCGGGGCCGCTGCACCGATGGCGCCGCACTCATCGAGCGCGAGTTCACGCAGCATGCGTCCAGCGAGTTCCAGGCGGTCGAACGGCGTCGCCTGGTGCGCGGCGAGGCCGACCACGACCAGCGTCTGCGCGGCGTTCGGCAGCCGGGCCGTGAACACCTGACCGGCGCTGCGCTCCGCGCCGCGCAGCCGGCGAAGCAGCAGCGCGCCGTGCGGCAGGGCCTCGAGGCCGTGCGGACGCGGCGGCGCAGGCACGACGAGCAGCAGTGCATCGAGCCGGTCGATGACGCCGGCGGTCAGGTGCGGTACAGGCCGCGCGATGCTGGGGACGGCGCCGGCGGGCGGCAGCACGGAGAGGGTTGTCACATTGATTCCTGCAGACGGCACGCGATCCGTACCGCACCGGCGTATGTCACCGGCACATCATAATCGATAGGGGCGGTGAAATGACCGGCACGACGCGGCTCGAGGCGCGGCTCGCGGGCGCG
>CAYWMY010000079.1:0-10192 GCA_964459405.1 uncultured Steroidobacteraceae bacterium
CACCTGCTCAGACGATGCCGCACCTCTGCCAGGCGGGTGCCAGGAGATGTCTGCGGTAATGCCGCAGCTCCGCGATCGACTCCCGTATGTCATCCAGCGCGCGGTGAGTCGTCGTCTTGCTGACGCCCGCCAGTACGGCCGGCGCCCAGCACCGCGCAAGCTCCTTGAGTGTGCTCACATCGAGATTGCGGTAATGAAAATGGCGCTCGAGCGCCGGCATCCATCGGGCCAGAAACCGCCGGTCCTGGCAGACACTGTTGCCACACATCGGTGAACTGCCGGCCGGCACCTGCGCTTCCAGAAACTGCAGCACGAGCCGCTCGGCCGCTGCTTCGTCCGTGCCGCTCGCGCGCACGCGTTCGAGCAGACCGGACGTCGAGTGCGTCGCCCGGTTCCAGTCGTCCATGAGCGCCAGTTCCGCCGGCCCCTGGTGCACCGCGACGACGGGTCCCGTGGCGATGATCTCGAGGTCGACGTCCGTCACGACTGTGGCGATCTCGATGATGCGATCGACCTCGGGCCTGAGCCCGGTCATCTCCAGGTCGATCCAGATCAGCTTCGCGTCGTTCTGCATGGGGTTCCCGGCGTGGCTCGCTGCGGAATTCTAACAAAGGACCGCGGGCCGTCCCGCCACTGCTCGATGGACCACCGGGCCGCGGGAACCAGGCGTCGTGCACCGCGGATGCCTACGCTCTGCCGCCGGGCGCGGCCGGGCGGGTGGCATCGGATTGCATGGATATCCACGGCACACGACACTGGCAACCTGCCGGGCCTGGGTGATCGTCGCGGGACGAGTGGGAGAACGACGACAGTTTTGCGATCATTGCGACCAGAACAGCCGCAGCCATCTGACGAGAAGGATCGCAGGAATTCACCGCTCCCCACCATCGCGGCAGATCAACCCCCGGGTCCGACAGGCCGCTATGGATCCGGCGTGATTGCAGTGGGCATCGACCGCATCATGAGCCGAGAAACATCCGGCTTCCGGCGATGTGGCCGCTCGCTGCAGGTCCGCCGGGAAAACAGCTGCGACCTCGGCATCTTCCGGGTCCGCAGCCACTGAGCCTCATGTACCGGGCATCCTGTTCCAACACGCCGATCACGCTGGACGGGCTGGCCATCGCCTGCCACGGGAGACGCGTGCTGGTGCGCGATTCCTCCGGAGGGCGCCACCCCTGTACGTTGTTCGGTCGCCGGCTGGAGGTGGTCTGCGGCGACCGGGTGCGCTGGCAGCCAACCCGCGCACAGGGTGCCGACGGCATCATCGTCGCCGTGGAACCGCGCAGCACCTCGCTCGCACGCATCGATTCCCGTGGCCGGCCCGAGGTCGTTGCAGCCAATCTCACGCTCATCGTGGCGCTCGTGGCGCCGCTGCCCGCACCGGACTTCTTCACCTGCGACGGCTATCTCGCGGCTGCACGCTGGTCAGCGCTCGACGCCATCGTCGTGTTGAACAAGTGCGACCTCGACGCGGCGGACGACGGCGAGATCTGCGGCGAGCTGGAGGTGTACCGTGCGCTCGGCTACCCGATCCACCGCTGCGCCCGCACGGCGCCGGAATCGACGCTCGCGCTCGCAGCCGCGCTCGTGGACCGGACCGCAGTGCTGGTGGGCCAGTCCGGCGTGGGCAAGAGTTCGCTGATCAACCGCCTCGTACCGGGGAAACCGGCCCTCGAGGGCGAGTTGTCGGCGACCGCGGAAGCGGGAAGACACACGACGACGGTCGCGACGCTGTACGCGCTGCCGGATGGCGGGGCCATCATCGACTCTCCGGGTGTGCGCGGCTTCGCGCCACCGCTGCCCGAGCCGCGCTGGGTCGCCACGGGCTTCGTGGAGATCGAGCGCGCCGCATCAGGCTGCAGGTTTGCGGACTGCCTGCACGACAACACGGCTGGTTGTGCCGTCGAGGAGGCCGCGCAGGCGGGCCTCATCCATCGACGGCGCCTGCTGAGCTACCGGCGCCTGCTGGCACTCGCCCGAAGATTCGACGCGGAGCGTCGCAGTTGCGGCAGGCCGCCCCGTCCACGCCCCCTCAGGAAATGACCTGGCGCCCGGCGAGCGCGTGCGCCAGCGTGCCACCGTCCACGTACTCGAGTTCTCCGCCAACCGGCACGCCGTGTGCGATGCGCGACGCGCACAGCCCGCGGCGCCGCGCCAGATCGGCGATGAAGTGCGCCGTAGCCTCCCCCTCGACCGTCGGATTGGTCGCGAGGATCACTTCCGCGACCTCACCGCCATCCAGCAGGCTCTGCAGCGCATCGATGCCAAGCTCCGCGGGGCCGATGCCGTCGAGCGGCGACAGATGGCCCATCAGCACGAAATAACGCCCCCGAAAGCCGCCGGACTGCTCGATCGCCGCGACGTCTGCGGGTGACTCGACCACGCACAGCAGCGACCCGTCACGCTGCGGCGCTGCGCAGATCGGGCACAGATCCTGATCCGAGAACATCCGGCAGCGCGAACAGTGACGCACGCCGGCGATGGCGTCCTGCAGCGCCGTGGCCAGGGCGAGGCCGCCCGTGCGGTTGCGTTCGAGCAGATGGAAAGCCATGCGCTGCGCCGATTTGGGCCCGACGCCGGGAAGTACGCGCAGGGCTTCGATCAGTCGCGCGAGAGCCGGCGCGTACTGCACGCAGCAGGGCTCAGAACGGCAGCTTGAAGCCGGGCGGCAGCTGCATACCGGCCATCGCGCCGGACATCTTGTCCTGCACCGCGCCCTCGACCTTGCGCACGGCGTCATTGCAGGCCGCGGCGATCAGGTCTTCCAGCATCTCGCGATCCCCGGCGCCCGCCACCGCAGGATCGATCTGGACCCGGCTCACTTCGTGACGGCCGTTCATGGTGACACGCACCATGGCCCCGCCCGCTTCACCCACGACCTCGAGGGACGCGAGCTGCGCCTGCGCCTTCTGGAGATTTTCCTGCATCTGCTGCGCCTGGCGCATCAACTGTCCGATGTTCGGCTTCATGCTCCGCTCCACCCGGTGCCGACGCGGCACCGTACGCACGTTCAGGGATTCTAACGGACCGGCCGCACCGAATCGGGCTGCACGACCGCATCGAAACGTTCCTTCAACGCCACCACGTTGGGATCGCGATCCAGCGCCTGGCGCGCCGCCTCGATACGCTCGCGATCTTCCCGCTCCCGCTGCCGTACGGGCGTATCCACCGCAGCGTCCACGACCTCGAATTCAAGGCGCAGGTCCTCGCCCAGCAGCCGGCCCAGAGCCGCGCAGAGACGATCCTCCTGCAGCCTGGTGCGCAGCTGAGCCGCACGACTGTCGAGACGCAGCACGACGGTGGCGCCCTCGCGACGCGCGAACGAGCAGTTGCTGGCGAGCTGTTTCGCCGCGCCCTGCAGCTCGAGCCGCGCGACGACCGCGGGCCAATCGGCCAGATCCACGGCCACGGCCTGCGGCGCGGGTCGTCGCGCGGTCCCGGGCGCGCCTGTGGCATGCGGCGGCGGCCTGGCCGCACGCGCCTCCGTCACGGTCGTGACGCGCGGCGGTGCGGCTGCTTCTGCGGCCGGCCGGAATGCCAGCATGCGCAGCAGCACCATCTCGAAGCCGGCACGGGGCTCGGGAGCCAGCGCCAGGTCCCGGCCGCCCTGAATCACGATCTGGTAGTACAGCTGCAGATCCTCGGCAGTCATGCGCGCGGCGAAATCGGCGACGACGTCCGCAGCGAACTCCTCGCCGCAGGGTGCGTCGGGAACCAGCTGCCGCAGCGCCACCCGCTGCAGCAGCAGCGCCAGTTCGTCCAGCACCTGAGCGTAGTCGGGAGCGAACTCGTCCATGGCGGCCACGAGACCGAGCAGCCCCGAGCCATCGCCGCAGGCAAGCCGGTCGAGCAGCTGCTGTACGTGCGCACGGTCGATCGTACCCAGCATCGACCGCGCCTCGGCTTCCTGTACCCGGCCTCCACCAAAGGCCAGCAGCTGATCCAGCAGCGACAGTGCGTCGCGCATGCTGCCATCGGCAGCCTTCGCGACCAGTATCACCGCCGGCGCCTCGTACGTGATGCCCTCCGCCTCCAGCACCTGGCGCAGCCGCGCCGCGATCAGCGCGGGCGTGAGTCGCTTGAGGTTGAACTGCAGGCACCGCGACAGCACCGTGACCGGCAGCTTCTGCGGATCCGTGGTCGCAAACAGGAACTTGACGTGCGGTGGCGGCTCCTCGAGCGTCTTGAGCAGCGCGTTGAAGGAGTGGCCGGACAGCATGTGTACCTCGTCGACGAGGTAGACCTTGTAACGGCCGCGTGCCGGCATGTACTGCACGTTGTCGAGCAGATCGCGCGTGTCGTCGACCTTGGTGCGCGACGCCGCATCGACCTCGATGAGGTCGACGAAGCGTCCCTCGTCGATCTCGCGACAGGCGGCACAGCTGCCGCAGGGACGCGACGACACGCCGCTCTCGCAGTTCAGCGACTTGGCGAGGATGCGCGCCAGCGTGGTCTTGCCGACGCCGCGCGTGCCGGTGAACAGGAACGCATGGTGCAGGCGGCCCGAATCGAGCGCGTTCACGAGCGCGCGCAGCACGTGTTCCTGGCCCACCATTTCGGCGAAGGATTTCGGGCGCCACTTGCGCGCCAGCACCAGATAGCTCACGGCCCCCCCTTCGGACAGGTACAGGTCCCCGGACGCCGGTATCGGCACGCGTATGACCGCTGCGGCGACCCGGCCGCCCGCGGGCAGGCGGCGGCCCGCGCCAGCACGTCTCCGGCACCCGATGTCACCGTTACCGTTGCTCCCTTCCGGGCCTGGCGGGGTTCACGGCCAATCGTCGCGGAGCAACCGGCGCGAGCCGCCATTGACTGAGCCGATGGCGGAGAGGGTGGGATTCGAACCCACGAGTAACCTTGCAGCTACTACCGGAATTCCAGTCCGGCGCCTTCGACCACTCGGCCACCTCTCCGGGCGGGCGCAAGACTACCGAACGGTCCCCCACGCGGCAACCGCGCTCGTGACCGTGATTCCAGCCGCGCCCAGATCGGCCGCGAGGCCGCCGGCCTCGCTCACTGCGGCTTCTGCCCGGCCGGCGACGGTGGCTTGACCACGAAATCGGGCGGCTCGTCGAGGCAGCGACCGTCGGGGCGGCGTGTCGCGGTCCCCTTCACATCCGGAATGCGCAGCAGCGCACGCTGATTCGGGGGATCCATGCCATCCGGAACCCGCAGCAGGGGCAGCTCGGCGTTGCCCTGGTAGCCCTTGGGCTCCTTGCACACACCCTTGTCGCGAAACAGGCCGCAACCCGGGAGCAGCGCCACGAGGCCCAGCAGAATGATCACGCGCATGGACTGACTCCCGCTCACTGGATCCCCGCGACGCGCAGTGCCGCCGCGACGAGCGGCTGGTAGACGTCCGCAAGCCGGGTCAGCGGCAGGCGGATACCGCCCTGTGTCCGCCCCATGTGCTGGAGCGCCCATTTCACGGGTATCGGGTTCGCCTCCAGGAACAGGTCGCGATGCAGTGGGGCCAGCGTCTGGTCGAGCGCCAGCGCGGCCGCGGCATCCCCCTGCAGCGCCGCCTCGCACATGCGATGCATGAGTGCCGGTGCAACGTTACCGGTCACCGAGATCACGCCGCGGGCACCCGCGGTGATCCACTCCCGCGCGGTCGAATCATCACCCGAGAGCAGTACGAAATCATCGTCACAGCACGCGAGGATCTCCCGCGCGCGCTCCAGCCTGCCGGTGGCCTCCTTGATCGCGACGATCTGCGGATGCTGCGCGAGCCGCGCAACCGTCGGCGGCAGCAGGTCCACGGCAGTCCGCGACGGGACGTTGTAGAGGATCACCGGCACACTCGAGGCGTCGGCAACGGCCTGGAAGTGCTGGAACAGTCCCTCCTGCGACGGCTTGTTGTAGTAGGGCGTCACGACCAGCACCGCGTCGACCCCGGCTTCGCAGGCCGCGCGCGTGCGCTCGACCGTCACGGCGGTCGATGCCGTCCCTGTACCCGCGACGACCGGAATCCGGCCCGACAGTCGGCGCACGGCCCGCTCGATCAGCTCCTCGCTCTCCGCCACCGTGACCGTGGGCGACTCTCCCGTCGTACCCAGGACGACCACGCCGTCGCAACCCTCCGCGAGATGCCACTCCAGCAGGCTTTCAAAAGAGTCGAAATCAACTTCGCCGGACTCGGTCATGGGCGTGACCAGTGCGACGATGCTGCCGCGGAACATCGCGAAGTCTTCCTCCAGAGCGTGCAGAAGGGCGCGATCCTACTGGCCCGTCGGGAGTCGACGCAAGGCGACAAGTTCCGTCGCCCGGCGCTTCCCGGTAGACTGTCGTGCTTGTCTACTCCTCCCACAGCGATGAAACAGCACCTCGCGATCTCCATCATCGGCGGCGACCGAGCCAATCTCGCGCACGAAGTCACCAAGGCCATCGCCGACTGCGGCGGCAGCATCGCGGAGAGCCGCATGACGGCGCTGGGCAGTGAATTCGCACTCCTCGCGCTGGTCACCGGGAACTGGCATGCCATGGCCCGCGTCGAGACGGAACTCAAGCGCCTGGCGGAGAGCGCCGGTCTCGCCCTGCAGCTGCGGCGCACCGACGAGCGCGAGGTGCGCGCCGATCAGGCACCGTACTCTGTCGACGCCGTGTGCCTGGACCAGCCGGGTATTGTGTCGTCCCTGACCGGCTTCTTCGCCTCCCGCGGCATCGAGATCGGCGAACTCAGCACGCGCACCTACACCGCCCCCCACACCGGCGCTTCGATGTGCTCGGTCTACGTGGCCGCGAACATCCCCTCACGGATCCACATCGGTGCGCTGCGCGAGGAGTTCATGGACTTCTGCGACCACCTGAACCTCGATGCGATTCTGGAACCCGTGAAGGGCTAGGAACCCGTCCGTGTATTGCCCATGAACCGCGTTGCGACGGCAAGCGAGCGGATGCAAGGCGCGAGGCGCACTCGGTCGACGCCGCGGCCATGAACAATACCCGGACAGGCTCCCAGGCGCCCCTGGAACAGGACACCAGCGCCGCGGGCGGCCTGACGAACACTCAGGAACAGCAGCGAGAACCGACATGAGCATCCCGACACCCGGCCGGAAGATCGGACCGTTCTCCGTGGACACGACCGCGGGACCGTTCCGTTCCGGGGACCACCCCGGCCAGCCGCTGGTGCTGTACTTCTACCCGCGTGACAACACCACGGGCTGCGCGCGTGAGGCTGCGGACTTCCGCGACCTCCACGCGGACTTCCAGCGTGCCGGCTTCACGATCCTCGGCGTTTCTCCCGACTCGATGGCGTCCCACCAGCGCTTCAAGGCCACGCTCGAACTGCCGTTCGAACTCGGCGCCGACGGCGATCACCGCCTGGCGACGAGCTTCGGCGTGTGGAAGGAAAAGAACATGTATGGCCGCAAGGTCATGGGGATCGAACGCAGCACGTTCCTGATCGACGGCGACGGGGTCCTGCGCCAGGAATGGCGCAAGGTCAAGGTGGAGGGCCACGTCGCCGCCGTGCTCGCCGCGGCCCGGTCGCTGTGAGCGGCGGCAGACCGCCCGCAGGCAGTGCCGCCCCCGCACAGCGGCGCGTGTTCGTGCTCGACACGAACGTGCTGATGCACGATCCCGCCGCGATTTTCCGCTTCGAGGAGCACGACATCTTCATTCCGATGGTCGTGGTCGAGGAACTGGACGCCGGCAAGAAAGGACTCTCCGAGGCTGCGCGCAACGTACGCCAGGTCAGCCGCTTCCTCGACGAGCTGATGGCGAACTCGACCAAGGAGCAGATCGACCACGGTCTCGAGCTGCCCAGCGGCCGCAGTGGCAATCATGGCAAGAAGCTGCCCACCGGGCGCCTGTACTTCCAGACGAAGCGCCTCGAGGGAGACCTGCCTGACACGCTGCCGGGACACGGTGCAGACAACTCGATTCTCGCGTACACGCTGGCGCTGCAGCGCGAGCTGCCCGCGGTGCGCGTCACGCTGGTCTCGAAAGACATCAATCTGCGCATCAAGGCCGCGGTGCTCGGCGTACATGCCGAGGACTATTTCAGCGACCGCACCATCGAGGATGCGGATCTGCTGTACACGGGGATCACGGCGTTGCCGACCGATTTCTGGGAATCGCACGGCCGCGACATGCATTCCTGGCAGGAACACGCGCGCACCTTCTACCGCATCAGCGGCCCGCTGGCGCGGGAATGGCTGCCGAACCAGTTCGTGTACGACGAGACCGACGAGGGCTTCGAGGCGCTGGTGCGCGGCATCGACGGCGAAACCGCGACGCTGGAGGTGGCTCACGACTACCGCAGCGAGCGCCACGCCGTCTGGGGCGTGCGTGCACGCAATCGCGAGCAGAACTTCGCGCTCAACCTGCTGCTCGACCCCGAGATCGACTTCGTCACCGTGCTGGGGCCGGCCGGCACGGGCAAGACGCTGCTGACGCTGGCAGCGGGCCTCGCGCTCACACTGGAGCAGAACCGCTTCAGCGAGATCCTGATGACGCGCGTGACCATTCCGCTCGGTGAGGACATCGGCTTCCTGCCGGGCACGGAAGAGGAAAAGATGGAGCCCTGGATGGGCGCGCTGATGGACAACCTCGAGGTCCTCACGCAGGGTCAGGAAGGCGGCAGCTGGGGCCGCGCCGCCACCAACGACCTGCTGCGCAACCGCATCAAGGTCCGCTCGCTCAATTTCATGCGCGGCCGCACCTTCCTGAACCGCTTCCTGATCCTCGACGAAGCACAGAACCTGACACCCAAGCAGATGAAGGCGCTGGTGACACGGGCGGGACCCGGTACCAAGCTCGTGTGCCTCGGCAACATCGCCCAGATCGACACCCCCTACCTCACGCCGACCACCTGCGGGCTGACCTATGTGGTCAACCGCTTCCGTGGCTGGAAGCACGCCGGGCACGTGACCCTGGCGCGCGGCGAACGCTCGCGTCTGGCGGACTTCGCGTCCGAGATGCTGTGACGCTGAACCTTGCCCGGGCCGGCCGGTCGAAGCGGGGACGCATGCGCAGGATCCTGATCACACTGTCATTGCTGGGTCTCGCGACCGTCGCGGGGGACGCCCGTGCTCAGAACGCGACCGGGGACCTGCCCGACATGGGCAATCCCGCCTCGGCGAAGCTGTCACAGGCCGACGAATACAAGATCGGGCTCATGATCCTGCGCGGCCTGCGGGACGAAGGCCAGGTCATCGAGGACCCGGAGGTCGTCGAGTACGTCCAGTCGGTGGGCCAGCGCCTCGCGAGCCAGGCCCACGAGGGCACTCACCGTTTCACGTTCTTCGTCGTCCGCGACCGGGAGATCAACGCCTTTGCGCTGCCCGGCGGTTTCATCGGCCTGCATGCGGGATTGCTGACCGCGACGCGCAACGAGAACGAACTCGCGGGCGTGCTCGCGCACGAAATCGCCCACGTCACGCAGCGGCACATCGCGCGCTCCGTGCAGAACGCGGGCCGCACCAACCTCGCCTCCGCGGCCGCCGTGCTCGCCGCGATCCTCATCGGCACCGCAACCGGCATGCCGGCCGACGCCATGATGGGCAGCGTCAGCGCCGCGCAGAGCCTCGCCATCCAGCAGCAGATCAATTTCACACGCGCCAATGAGTCCGAGGCGGACCGCGTCGGCATCCGCGTACTCAGCGCCGCCGGCTTCGATCCGCTCGGCATGCCCGATTTCTTCGAGACGCTGCAGCAGCGAACGGGCCTCGCGGCCACGGCCGTCCCGCCGATGCTGCAGACCCACCCGGTGACCAGCGAACGCATCGCGGAGACTCGCGACCGTGCGTTCGCGATACGCAGCGGCCCGACCGTCGACAGTCCCAGTTACGCGCTGATCCGCGAGCGTGTGCGCATCCAGGCGATGCCCGCGGAAACCGACTTCAAGGCGCTGTATGCGGGGGGGCAGGATGCCACCGCCCCAGCACTCGAACGCTACCGCCGCGCACTGGTGCTCATGGCGGGCCATGCGCCGGGCGACGCCGTGGCGCTGCTGCGCGGACTGCAGCGCCAGTTCCCTGATGTCACGCTGTACCACACCGCCCTCGGCCAGGCGCTGCTCGAAGCGGGTGACGTCGCCGGCTCGCGGCGCGTACTGGAGGACGCGGTGCGCCTGTTTCCGCGCAACGTGCCGGCCACCACACGGCTCGCGGAGACGCTGGTCCGCGACGGGCAGGCACGACGCGCGCATCAACTGCTGCTCGACCTGTTCAACAACGTGCCCCCGACC
>CAYWMY010000080.1:0-10177 GCA_964459405.1 uncultured Steroidobacteraceae bacterium
GACGCCGGCCTTGGTTGCCGAATAGTTCGTCTGGCCCATGTTGCCGGCCTTGGAGATGGAAGAGATGTTGATGATCACGCCGCCGTTGCCGAGCCGGATCATGCGCACCGCCGCCTCGCGGCCGCACAGGAACACGCCGGTCATGTTGACGCCGACCACCGCGTTCCACTGGTCGAGTCCCATGGTGCCGACGATCGCGCCGTCCTTGGTCTTGACCAGCAGGCCGTCCTTGGTGATGCCGGCGTTGTTCACCAGCACGTCGAGCCGTGCGAAATCCTTCAGCACGGCATCCATGCCCGCAATGACGCTCTCTTCGCTCGTGACATTGACGGTATAGCCACGCGCCTTGACGCCGTGCGCGGCGCAGCGCGCGCAGGTCTCGTCGAGGTCGGCCTGGTTGAGGTCGAACAGCGCGATGTGGCCGCCCAGTGCGGCGAAGTGCTCCGCCGTGGCCCGGCCCAGGCCGCGCCCGCCGCCGGTGATGAGGATGACCTTGTCTTTGATGTCCATCAGATGATTGCTCGCTGGTGCTTGAAAGTGTTGGCCCTGTTGCAGGCGGTCCGTGTCACGCCCGCGTCGCGCGGGGTCCCTGAACGTCCTGCTCGGGTGAACATCGTGGGCAACGGCGGCCGCGCGGCCATTGCCGGCAACGGAGTGCGGCAGTCTACGCCCCCGCAATTTTGCGATGCAAGACGCCAAGTGAGGGCTGGAACCAGTCTCAGGTTCCCGTGGCGCAGACAGGGTTCATGCCGATCCTGGCGAGGATCTGCGCACGCAACTCCTCGAATCGCACCGGCTTGGCCAGCACCGGGATGTCCGGCGGCAGGTCGCCGCGCTCGCGGATCGCGGCACGCGCGAGCGAGGTGACCACGATGACGCCGATCTGAAGTGTCGACGGGTGGGCGCCGAGCGTGCGGATCATGCTGAGTCCGTCCATGCCCGGCATCTTCAGGTCCGTGACCAGCAGATCCGGACGCTCGCACCCGATGCGCAGCAGGGCATCGAAGCCGCTGGCCGCCGTCTGCACCTCGAGAGGCAATTGCCAGGAGCGCAGGTGCAGCCCGTAGAGCCGGCGCGCGACGGGTTCGGGTTCGACGATCAGCACCCGGGCCAGCCGCGGCCTGCGCGGTGGCGCAGACACCTGCCGTGCGCGGCGCGCCAGCAGTTCGTCAAGCGAGGATTTCGGGATGCGCCGATGGCCGCCAGCGGTCTTCCAGGCACGCAACACGCCGGCCTCGACCCACAGCTGCACCGTGCGCAGTGAGACATCGAGGCTCTCGGCTGCCTCGCGCGTCGAGAGATACGGCTTGGATAGGGCGCTCATGCTCGCCGTGACCACACTGCGGAGCAGCATTCTGGCATGGGCGCCCGGATCGTGTCGCTCTCGGGAGCGGGCTCAGGTCTCCAGCTGCTCGACGGCGGGTTCGTCCAGCGCCTGCAGGATCATGGCCCGCGCGGCGTCGCGCAACCCGGTGGCGGCTGCGGCGTCATCGCCGGGTGGCAGCGTTCCGAGCACCTCGACCTCGATCGTGCCCGCGCTCAGCAAGAGCCGGTTCGCGGGCAGCACCCGGCGCGTACCGCGGATGACCGCCACCACCACCGGTACGCCGGCGCGGCAGGCCGCGACGAAGGCGCCGGTGTGGAACCGCCCCAGCGCGGCCCTGGTCGTGATCGTGCCCTCGGGGAAAAACGCAAGAGAACGCCCGCCGGCAACCGTGCGAAGGATGCGCCGCATGTCTATTGCCCCGGCGTGGCGGTTGAAGCGGTCGACGAACTGGTGCTCCAGGCGCCGCAGCAAGAATCCGGCGACCGGCAGCCGCGAAACCTCCTTCTTGATGACGAACCCGAACTGTGGCGGCAACGCGGCGAAGAGCACGGGGCCATCCAGATAGCTGGCGTGATTCGCGACCACGACCGCGGCGCCGGGCGGCAGGCGCTCGAGTCCCTCGACGCGCAGGCGCACACCAGCCAGCGCCAGGAACACGCGCACGGCCGCACGACCCGCGGCGCGTCGCCACCGCAGCGACGGCAGCAGGGCAACCGGTGCCGCCGCCGCGAGTCCCACGCACGCGAGGACGAACCAGGCCCAGATGCCGCGCAGCGGCTGGTCTTGGAGGCTTGCCACGAGAGGATTTCGCCGGGCCGCGACGGCCAGAATCTGTGAACTGGGTTCGTTTATGTCAATGCGCGCCACTTTATGTGATTGGGGTCACGCATGGGGGGGAACCGGGCGTCGATACTTTTCGCACGTCACGGGTTGCATTATCGTCCGGCTGCACCCGAAGTGCTCTGCCGCGACCGGCGACCCAGAGGATCGGGCTGACCCCATGACACGACCCATGAAGTCCGGAACCGCAGCGCGCACCGCTGGTGCGAGTGCGTCGGACGACGCCGTCGACCCGGTGATCGGGCGGTTTCTGGATGCGGTCTGGATGGAACGCGGGCTGTCGGCCAACACGCTGGCCGCCTATCGCGCGGACCTGACGGCACTGTCCCGCTGGCTGCACGGTCGCGGCGTCGAGATCTCGAAGACCACGCGCGCGGACGTGCTGGGGTTCATCGCTCATCGTGTGGAGGCGGGTGCGCGACCACGTTCGACGGCGCGCCAGCTTTCGAGCTTCCGGCGCTTCTTCCGTTTCCTGGTGCGCGATACCGGACTCGCGGACGACCCCACGGCGCAGATCGCGATGCCGAAGATCGGCCGGTCGCTGCCGAAATCGCTGACCATCACCGAGGTCGAGGCGCTGCTGATGGCGCCGGCGGTCGCCGATCCGCTCGGCCACCGCGATCGCGCCATGCTCGAGGTGCTCTATGCGACGGGCCTGCGGGTGTCGGAACTGGTGAATCTCACGCTCGCCCAGCTGAACCTGAACCAGGGCGTGCTGCGCATCGTGGGCAAGGGCAACCGTGAACGCCTGATTCCGCTGGGCGAGGAGGCCGTGCGCTGGGTCAACGGTTTCCTGCGGGGGCCGCGCGGCGAAATCCTGCTGGACCGCCAGACCGATTTCCTGTTCCCGACGCGACGCGGCGACCGCATGACGCGTCAGGCCTTCTGGCACATCATCAAGCGCTACGCGGCGAAGGCCGGCATCGACAAGGAGCTGTCGCCGCACACGCTGCGACACGCCTTCGCCACTCACCTGCTGAACCATGGCGCCGATCTGCGCGTGGTGCAGATGCTGCTCGGTCACAGCGACCTGTCGACCACGCAGATCTACACTCACGTCGCGCGCGAGCGCATGAAAGAGCTGCACGCGCAGCATCATCCCCGCGGCTGACGCAGCTGCCGGTGCTAGACTGCCGACCCGCGGAACCCGCGGCCTTCCGGCCGGTCCCATGGTCCTGTTCCCGCGTGGAGGTCTGCAGTGAAGCTTTCCTTGGGATGGGCCGCGCTGGTCTGCGCGACGGGGCTCGCCGTGCCTCCGCCCGCGATGGCGGCCGACACGCGTGCGGAGATTGCGCGCAAACTGGACATCCGGGTGGAAGACGTGCGCCCCGGGCCCGTGCCGGGCCTGTTCGAGGTCTCCTCGGGCGCCGAGATCGCCTACGTGTCCACCGACGGCAGGTTCTACATCCACGGTGATGTGTTCGACCTGGATACGCGCGAGAACCTGACCGACCGCCGGCGCACCGCTATCCGCGCCGCGCTGCTCGCGGCGTTCCCGGATGCGGACGCGGTCGTGTTCGGTCCCGCCGATGCGAAGTACACCATCGACGTGTTCACCGATGTCGACTGCAGCTACTGCCGCAAGCTGCACAGCGAGATCGCCGAGATCAACCGTCTCGGTGTGCGCGTGCGCTACCTGATGTACCCGCGCAGCGGACCCGGGACCGAGTCGTGGCGCAAGGCCGAGGCGGTGCTGTGCGCGAAGGATCGCCGGGATGCGCTGACGCGCGCCAAGCGGGGTGAGTCTCTGCCGAAGCCGGGCTGCCGGACTGATGCGGTCAAGCGCAGCTTCGCACTGGGGCAGGACGTCGGCATTTCCGGCACCCCGGGCATCCTGACCGACTCCGGAGACCTGATCGCGGGCTACCTGCCCGCCGAGGCGCTGGCCGATCGCGTCAAGCGTCTGGAGGCCGCGGCGCGGTCGGGCACGACGCCGAAGGGACGCTGAGCAGGGGGGCGATTCGGGATCGCGCAGATCGCCGAGCCGCGGTACGCGGCCCGGCTGCAGTCAACGTTCGAGCAGCTTGAGCTTGTCCGGGACGTCCTTCCACTGGTCGGCATCCGCCGGCGGGTCGCCGCGCTCGGTGATCACGGGCCATGACCTGGACAGCTCGGCATTCAGTGCCTTGAAATGTTCCTGACCCGCGGGGACTTCCTCCTCCGAGAAGATCGCTTCGACGGGGCACTCGGGCTCGCACAGCGTGCAGTCGATGCATTCCTCCGGGTCGATGACCAGGAAGTTCGGCCCGGCATGGAAGCAGTCGACCGGGCAGACTTCCACGCAGTCCATGTACTTGCACTTGATGCAGTTTTCGGTAACGACGAAAGTCATCGGTGATCGTCCTGGTCTGTTGGCGGAGACCGGCTCCGGTGTGGCGAGAAAGGGCGACATTGTGCCACAGCCCGGCGGGCCGGCCGAATCCCTGACTGGCGTCCGGACCCGGTCTCAACCGCGGCGCAGCGGCCAGCGTCGATCGATGGCGTGGAAATGCAGGCCCGCGACGCCACTCCGGCGGTCGGTGAGGTAGCGCTCCAGTGCGAAGTGCACGCTTGGAAACGCGATGTCGTCCCAGGGAATCGCGGCGGGCTCGACGAGCTCGACCTCGAGGCTTTCCACACCCACTCCGAAACGCGGTTCCGGCAGATCGGCGCGGAACATGACATGGACCTGTTGGGCGTGCAGTACGTGCACGATCGCCAGCAGCGAGCCGATGCGCACGTCCGCCAGCGCTTCCTCGCGCGACTCGCGTGCAGCCGCCTGCTGCAGGGTCTCGTCGTTCTCCATGAAGCCGGCTGGAATGGTCCAGTAGCCGCGCCGCGGCTCGATCGCGCGGCGGCACAGCAGGATGCGGCCCTCGTGCTCGGGCACGCAGCCCACCACGATCTTGGGGTTCTGGTAGTGGATCGCGCTGCAGGCGGTGCAGACGTGCCTCGGCAGCGTGTCGCCCTCCGGCACCCGCTGCTCGACCGGCTGGCCGCATTGGGGACAGTACTTCATGCGTCTATTCTGCCCTGTTCCGCGGCGCCCGGACGCATGTCCCAGGTGCCTCCTAGCCACGCGCGCGCATGGCGTGTAGCCTTGCCGCCGCCCGCGGCCGGTGTGGCGGAATTGGTAGACGCAGTAGACTCAAAATCTACCGAACGCAAGTTCGTCTCGGTTCGAGTCCGAGCACCGGCACCATCCCAGGATGGACTCACGACCGCTGCGAATCGCGGCGCGGAGGTCCCGATGCTTCGCTTTCATGCATTGTTGCCCGTGCTGTTCGCGTTCGCGTGGCTCGCGGTGGTCCCCGCCTTTGCGGCCGGCAAGGACGCGGCGGATGACCGCGCCGCACTCGAGGCACAGCTTCAGGCCGCGCGCGCACGACTCGACGAGGCCGGCCGGGAGGTCGCGGAGCTGTCCGCGCGGCTCGGCGTGAACGAACCGCTTGCACGTTCCCGACGGCGGGTACGGACGCCGGATCACGGTGTGCTCGGCATCCGCATCGACCAGGACGCGGAATCGCGCGGCGTGACAGTTGCGACCGTGACGCCCGGCGGACCCGCCGCGGAGGCGGGCATCGTTCCAGGTGACGTCATCATCGCGCTCGACGGGCGGCCAGTGAAGAGCGGCCGCGATGTGGTCCGTGCGATGCGGGACGTGGAACCAGGCAGCCGCGTGGCGCTCGATCTGCACCGTGGCGGCCGGCCGCTCAGCGTCTACGTCGTGGCGCACGCGTCCTCACCGGACCTGTGGCACTTCGACGAGCAGCTGCAGGCTCTGCCGGAGCTCGAAGGCCTGTCCGGCATGCTGTCACTGCCCCGCGTGGCAGCCTGCCTGCGCGATGGCCTCGGCGCCGATGAAGAAGCGGATGGTGAGGCCCGGTTCGCGACCCTGACCCCGGCTCTCGGGCGCTACTTCGGCGCGGAGCAGGGCGTGCTGGTCGTGCGCGCCCCGGCGGAGGACGGGTTCCGCCTGCAGGATGGTGACGTGCTCAGGGCCATCGACGGCCGCGTGCCACAGAGCGCGGCGCACGCATGGCGCATCCTGCGCAGCTACCAGCCCGGCGAGAAGCTGGTGTTCGAGGTGCTGCGACAGCGCAAGGCGCAGCGCCTGGAAGTCACCATTCCCGCTGACCCGGGTGCAGGGGGCCGGCGCGTGCGCACGCCCGCGCCCGGGCCGGGTGCGCCGCCCCCGCCGCTGCGGCCCTGAGACGCATGGCTTCCGCGGAGACGGCGCTGCTGTCGGCGCGGCACTTGCGCCGCGCAGACTTCCACTACGATCTCCCGCCCGAACTCATCGCCCAGGAACCCGCGGCGACGCGCAGTGCGAGCCGGCTGCTCACGCTTGATGGCGCAAGTGGTGCGCTGCGCGATCTGTCGTTTACCGACCTGCCGTCGCTGCTGGCGCCGGGCGATCTGCTGGTGCTCAACGACACGCGCGTGCTGCCGGCGCGCGTGTACGGCCGCAAGCCGACGGGTGGTGCGGTCGAGGTGCTGCTCGAGCGCGTGCTCGGTCCGCGGCGCTTCGTGGCGCAGGCCCGCTCGAGCAAGGGATTCCGCACGGGCCAGCGCGTCGAACTGCCGGGCGCGGCATGCGCCGTCGCGCTCGCGCGCCATGGTGACCTCATCGAGTTCGAACTCGACCGCGACGTGGCCGGCTACTTCGAGACGCATGGTGCGATGCCGCTGCCGCCGTACATCACGCGGACGGCCACCGAACGCGACCGCGAGCGCTACCAGACTGTGTTCGCGCGCGCGCCCGGTGCAGTGGCCGCGCCCACGGCGGGCCTGCACTTCGATGCGGTGATGCTCGAACGGCTGCGAGCGCAGGGCGTGATGACCGCGGCGCTCACGCTGCACGTCGGCGCGGGAACCTTCCAACCCGTGCGCGCGGATGACCTGCGCCAGCATCGCATGCACGCTGAAGTCATCGACGTGCCGCAATCCCTCGTCGACGCCGTTGCGGCGACGCGCCGGCGCGGCGGACGCGTCGTGGCCGTGGGCACCACCGTCGTGCGGGCCCTCGAATCGGCGGCACAATCCGGCACGTTGCAGCCCATGGCCGGGGAGACCGACATCTTCATCCTGCCGGGGTTCCGGTTCCGTGTGGTCGATGCGCTGCTGACCAATTTCCATCTGCCGGAGTCCACGCTCCTCATGCTGGTTGCGGCATTCGCGGGCCGTGAACGGGTGCTCGCCGCCTACGCGCATGCGGTGCGCGCGCGTTATCGCTTCTTCAGCTACGGTGACGCGATGTTCATCACGCCGGATCCGCAGGCGCTCGCTCCGGGGAGGGACGCGTGAAGTTCGAGGTACGGGCCACCGACGGGGCCGCGCGCAGCGGCGTGCTGACGCTGGCGCACGGCGCCGTGCAGACGCCGGCATTCATGCCGGTCGGCACCTACGGCACCGTCAAGGCGATGACGCCCGAGGAACTCGTCGAAGCCGGTGCCGAGATCGTGCTCGGCAACACCTTTCACCTGATGCTGCGCCCGGGAACCGGGATCATCCAGCGCCACGGCGGCCTGCACCGCTTCATGCACTGGTCCCGGCCGATCCTCACGGACTCCGGCGGCTTCCAGGTGTTCAGCCTCGCGAAGATGCGCAAGCTGACCGAGGAGGGCGTGCGCTTCCGCTCACCCGTCGACGGTGCGGCCGTGATGCTGACCCCTGAACGCTCGATGGAGGTACAGCGCGCGCTCGATTCGGACGTCGCGATGGTGTTCGACGAATGCACGCCGTATCCGGCCACCGAGGCCGATGCGCGGCGCTCCATGGAGCTGTCGCTGCGCTGGTCGGCGCGCAGCCGCGCGGCCTTCGATGCCCTGCCGGGCTCGGGCGTGCTGTTCGGCATCGTGCAGGGCGGCACGCACCTGCCGCTGCGGCGCGCGTCGCTCGAGGGTCTCGAGGCGATCGGCTTCGAGGGCCTGGCGCTCGGCGGACTGGCCGTGGGCGAGCCCGAGGAGGAGCGACTGCGCGTGCTGGAGGGCACCGTGCCCCTCATGTCCGCGCACCGGCCGCGCTACCTGATGGGCGTCGGCCGCCCGGAGGACATCGTCGAGGCGGTTCGCCGCGGCATCGACCTGTTCGACTGCGTGATGCCGACACGCCATGCCCGGAACGGCCATCTGTTCACGCGCACGGGCGTCATCAACATCCGCAACGCCCGCCACGCCGCGGACACCGGGCCCGTCGACGCGGACTGCGGGTGCTACACGTGCCGCAACTACAGCCGCTCGTACCTGCGCCACCTCGACCGCTGCGGCGAGATCCTGGGCAGCCGGCTCAACACCATCCACAACCTCTACCACTACCTGGATCTCATGCGCGAGCTGCGCGTGGCCATCCGCGCCGGCACGCTCGAGGCCTGGACCCGGAATTTCCGGCAGGTCCGGCACGGCCGCGACGCTGTGGCATAATCCCGACCCTTTTTGGAGCCACCGGCCGGCGACGGGCGCCGGCGGAAAGCCGGGGAGCAACATGGATTTCCTGATCGAGACTGCGGCGGCACAGGCCGCCGGGGCGGCGCAGCCGAACTTTCTGGTGCAGATGGCGCCGCTGGTGCTGCTGTTCATCGTGTTCTATTTCCTGATGATCCGGCCGCAGACGAAGCGCGCCCGGGAACACCGCGAAATGCTCTCGAAGCTGCAGGCGGGCGACGAGGTCGTGACCTCCGGCGGCATGCTGGGCAGGCTCACCGAAGTCGGCGATACCTTCGTCAGCGTGGAAGTGGCCTCGGGCGTCACCATCAAGGTGCAGAAAGCCCAGGTCAGCCAGCTGATGCCGAAGGGCACGGTCAAGTCGGCCTGAGCCGGCGACCACACCCGGATCGCCATGATTTCCTTCCCTCTCTGGAAGCGCATCACGGTACTGGTCGTGATGCTCGCCGCGAGCCTGCTGGCGCTGCCGAACTTCTTCGGCGACGCGCCGGCGCTGCAGCTCTCGCGCAAGGACCGTGGCGCCTTCGAGGACGCGTCCACCGCGCAGTTCGAGCAGCTGCTGCGGCGCGAAGGCATCCCGTACGAGGACGCCTACGTGCGCGAGGGCCGGCTGTGGCTGCGCTTCGCCGGCGTGCCGGAGCAGCTGCGCGCGCGCGACGCCATCGCGCGGCAGTGGGAGAGCCAGTACGCCGTCGCCACCACCTTCGCGCCGCGCGCGCCGCAATGGATCACCGAGCTCGGGCTCCGGCCGATGAGCCTCGGGCTCGACCTGCGCGGCGGCATCTACCTCGTCTACGAGGTGGACGTGCAGGGCGCCGTGCAGCAGCTCGTGCAGGTGCAGGAGCGCGACCTGCGCAAGCTGCTGCGCGACCGCCGCATCCAGTACGCCGAGGTGGCCGCATCCGGGACCGGCATCACGGTCACGCTGCGGGACGAGCGGCAGCGGGCCGAGGCCGCCCAGGCGATCCGGGAATACGATGCGCAGCTGCTGGTGGACGCCGGCGGTCCCGGGCCGACGATCCGGGTCCGCCTGACGGACGACCAGATCAAGCAGCGCCAGGACTTCGCGATCCAGCAGAACATCACCGCGCTCGGCAACCGCGTCGACGCGCTGGGCGTGGCCGAGGCGATCGTGCAGCGCCAGGGGCTGACCCGGATCTCGGTGCAGCTGCCGGGCATCCAGGACGCATCGGAAGTCGTGCGCGTGCTGGGCAAGGTCGCGACGCTGGAGTTCCGGCTGGTCGACGCGGTGAACAGCCCGGCCGAGGCCGCGCGCACCGGTCGCGCGCCGCTGGGCTCGCGCCTCTACAAGGAACGCGACGGCAACCCGGTGCTGCTCAAGCGCGACGTCATCGCGACCGGCGAGCAGCTGGTCGACGCCACCTCGAGCCTGCAGCAGGGCGAGCCCTCCGTCGACGTCGTGCTCGACGGCCGTGGCGGCGAGGAGATGCTGCGCACCACGCGCGAGAACCTCGGCAAGCCGATGGCCGTGGTCTTCATCGAGAAGGAGCGCGAGCAGGTCGAGCGTGACGGCCGGAAGGTCGTCGTCGACCGCACGCGCGAAGAGGTCATCAGCGTCGCGACCATC
>CAYWMY010000081.1:0-10111 GCA_964459405.1 uncultured Steroidobacteraceae bacterium
GCCGGGCCGACGCCCGGATGGTGCGTGAGATCTTCCAGAGGGCGATGTTCTCCTCACTGGTCTTCGTCTTCAGCCCGGCCACGAGGCGGTTGTAGAGGGTTCCGTCCGCGTCGTCGAGCCACTGTGCGCAGAGTGTCCGCAGCGCGGCCGGCAGCACGTACAGGTAGATCGTGAACGGCAGCACGACGTTCTCGCGGAACCGTGATTCGCCCTGGCATTCCAGCTCGGCGGCGAAGATCTCCTGTACGGACGCGTGGTCGAGGTCGAAACGCTGCCAGAACGCGTCCTCCGCGTCGGTCCATCGCTCCAGGCCCTCGTACATCACCTGCGTCGTGCCGAGCAGCGACACGTCCGGGCTGTCGAGGTGGAGCTTCAGCAGTGTCTGCAGGAACTGCGGCCAGTTGAACGGCAGCTTCCTGATGGCCTCGCGCTCCTGCTCCGGGAACGGCCACAGTGCGGCGTCGTCGCGCGCGAAGGGCGGAATGAACAGCCGGATGCGTTCGCGCTCGAAGGCCAGGTTGTAGTAGGCGCGGGCGCCATACCAGCGGAAGTAGGGGAAGTCCGCGTAACGCTCCGGCGTGAACTCGCCGAACCGCGGCGTCTGCGTCATCAGCAGCGCGTTGGCCTTGAGATCGCTCATGCCGTGCTGCAGGTAGGTGTAGAAGGAAGGCGTCGACGGCCCGGTCTGGACTTCGTCGGAGTAGGCGCGCGACCACACCCAGCGCTCGTCGTACATGTCGGCCAGCGCGGCCGGCGTCTTCCAGGTCTCGAGTTCGTGGCCGAAGTCCAGGTTCGCACCCGTGATCTCGCGCGCCTGCAGGATCGCGAAGCGGCCGTTCGCGTAACCCCATTCGATGTCCTGCGGGAAGCCGTAATGGTCCTCGATGCGTTGCCCGATGCGGCACAGTTCCTGGAGCAGATCGTCGCTGAGCGACTGGACCCTGCGCCGCTCTTCGGGCACGGGCACGGCGGCCGAACCCTGTCCGGAGGCGTCGGGTACCGTCATCACGAGCTTGTCGCTGATCTGGCGGTCGCTGACGGTCAGCGAGCCCTTCGTGAGGATGAACTGGTCGGGGTTCACCTGTCCCGAGACGACGGCCTCGCCCAGACCCCAGCTCGTGTTGACGAAGAATTCGCCAGGATTCGACGTCACGGGGTTGGCGGTGAACAGCACTCCCGACACTTCGGACGGAAACATCTCCTGCACGACGACCGCGAGCAGCACGGCCTCGTGTGCGAACCCCTGGTTGTGGCGGTAGGCCACGGCCCGCCCGGTCCACAGCGACGCCCAGCACCGCCTCACACTTTCGACCACGTTGCCCGCGCCTGAAATGTGCAGGTAGGTGTCCTGCTGACCCGCGAACGAGGTGCCCGGCAGATCCTCGGCCGTCGCGGACGACCGGACTGAGACGTGCACCCCGGCGCCCAGTCGCGCCTCCAGGGTTCGGTACGCCGCCCCGATTTCGTTCGCGACGTCGGCCGGAACGGGTGCGTCCAGCAGCAGCGCACGGATCGACGAGGCCCTGGCTTCGACGTCGGATGGATTCTCGTAATCGATGGTCGCGAGGATCCCGGCGACGGGTTCGAACAGCCGGTTGTCGGCCAGAAAGCGCCGGTACGCGGCCGTGGTCACACAGAAGGCCGCGGGGACGGGTACGCCGGCGGCGACCAGCTCGCCGAGGTTGGCGCCTTTGCCGCCGACCAGGGCGAGGCTGCCGGCATCGACCTGGCCCAGCGTGCGGATCAGTGGTTCCATGCAGTCCCCCTCGTTGTGTATGCCGGGCCGAACCAGGGCGCCCGTATTATTTACTGTAGATTAATTAATGTTATCCTGATAGTCAACGCGCAAGCGTCGCGGCACGCTCGCTGCTGATGGCGGCCCTGCTGGCTCCGGGTCGCGGCATGCGCGGCGACATCGGGGCGCCCCGGGGCAGCGATCCCCGCGGCGTGAACAGCTGCTGGCGAGCGGAGGAGATCATGCGGTGCGGGTGACGGCGGTGCTCTTCGATCTCGGCGGAACCTTGTTCGGCTACGAGACCTACCTGCAGCGGGGTCGGGCAATGAGCCACGCGCTGGATCGGCTGGGCCTGGCCGGCGACGACCCCGTGGTACGCCAGGCGGGGCAACAGGCCGCACGACAGGTCGAGCAGGAGTACGCCGCCCGCCGCTCGTTCCTGCATCGCGATCTGTTCCGGGACCGCATCACCCGTACCGCGGGGCTGCTCGGTGTCGCTGCGTCACCTGAGGTGCTCGCGCAGTTCGATGCGGAGCACAGGCAGGAAATCCTCGACTACCTGATCCCCGTGACCGGTGCCCTCGAGACCCTCGACGAGCTTCGGGCACGCGGCCTGTACCTGGGCGTGGTCTCCAACGCGGATGATGATTTCCTGGGGCCGGTGCTCGCGCGCCACGGCTTCGACACGCGACTCGATCACTGGACCAGTTCGGAGGAGGCCCGCTCCTGCAAGCCGGATCGCAGGATCTACGAAGTCGCACTCGCGAAGGCGGGACAGCCGGCGGCCCGGACACTGTTCGTTGGCGACTCACCGCAGCACGACGTGGCCGGGGCTCATGCCGCGGGCATGCGTACGGTGCTGATCGGCGAGCCGGGCGTGGCGGCGCCTCTGTCCCACGGCCTCGACGCGCCGGTCGCGGCCGACTTCGCGGTGCGGGCCCTGCCGGAGATCCTGGCCATCGTGGATCGGCTCAACGGCGCGCAATGACCACCGCGGCCTCCACTCCGCGCCGGCGCGGCCGTCCGCGCGCGGTCGAACGTGGCTCCGATCTCGAGCCTCGCGAGGAGATCCTGCGCCATGCCGCCGCGCTCTTTTCGGCCACCGGCGTAGGTGCGACGCGCATGGCCGACATCGCCGCTTCGGTCGGTGTGTCGGCCCCGGCGATCTACAATTACTTCAGGAATCTGGATGCCGTCGTCGAGGCCCTGCTTGTCTACGTCGTCGCGGAGTCCGCGGCCTTCGCCACGGCCGTGGCCGGCCGGCCCGGCCCGCGTGCCGAGCGGCTCCGGGCGCTGATCAGCCAGCACGTCGAGCGGCTGACTTCGGGACCCTACGACCTCTGGTTCGTCGCCGGTCTTTCCGAGACCGATGAGCGCCGCTTCCCATCCGTGGCCCGCAGGGCCGGGCAGTGGCGCCGCGCGGTCGCCCGCCTCGTCGGCGAAGGCATCGAGGCGGGCGAATTCCGCCCGGTCGACGTGCAGCTCGCGGTGGCTGCGGTCTCGGGTCTCGTGTACGGCGCGCTCCAGCTCCGCCACACGCACGGCGTCGTGGATGCCACAGCGGTGGCGGAACTGGCAGTGCGCGCACTGGGTGCAGACCGGGCGGGGCCGGCTGCGCGCTGAGGGCCACGACCGCAGTCCGCGGATCCCGCAGGACCGGGCACAGCCTGCGACCCTGCTGTGTCGTGTGCCGCGGATGTCCGCGGCACACGACATCAGCCCCGCGTTGCGCGGCGTGCCGAGATCACGTTGGGCAGCGTGCGGATGCGCGCGATGAGCCGCGCGATCTCATCGAGGCTCTGCACGCTGACACCGATGGTCAGGTCGGCGACGTTCTCGGGCCGGTGCGTGATGGTGTTCATGCGCTCGATGTTGATCTTCTCTTCGGCGAGCAGCGCCGTGATGTCGCGCACCAGGCCGCGCCGGTCGTAGGCCTGGATCTGCAGTTCGGCCGGGAAGCGGCGATCCTCGTCGCTGCCCCAGTCGACGGCGAGCACGCGCGCGGGCTGGCGTGCCCTCAGGCGCGCGAAATTCGCGCAGCTGGCCCGGTGGATGGTGACGCCGCGCCCGAGCGTGATGTAACCCGCGATGGGCTCCGGCGGTACGGGGCTGCAGCAGCGCGCGAACGTGGAGAGGAGGTCGCCGACGCCCTCGATCGCGAGGCCGCCGGGCGCGGCGCGCGTCGCGCCGCCGCGCCGCATCTCGGCCGGTGCGCCCGCGGTCTCCGGCGGGGCGGCGCGCTGCAGCCGCTGCACGGCACCGGTCACCTGCGCGATCGTGACGTCGCCCGCACCCAGCGCCAGATGCAGGTCCTCGACATGTGCCGTCTTCAGTTCGTGCAGCAGCTCGGGCATGGAGATCGTGGCCTGCGCACCGAGCCGCGCCAGCTCCCGCTCCAGCAGCTCGCGTCCCTCGTGGCGGTTCCGTCCCTCGTCCTGCTTCTTGAACCATGCCCGCACCTTGGCGCGGCTGCGTGCGGAAGCGAGATAGCCCTGCTGCTCGATCAGCCAGTCGCGCGACGGCTGCGGTGTGCGCGCCGTGATGATCTCGACGACGTGACCGTTCGCGAGCCTGGTGTCCAGCGGCACCATGCGGCCGTTGACCCTGGCGCCGCGGCAGCGGTGGCCGAGATCGGTGTGCAGGTGATAGGCGAAATCCAGCGGGGTCGCGCCACGTGGCAGGTCCACGACCTCGCCCCGGGGTGTCAGGACGTAGACGCGGTCCTCGAACAGCTCCGCGCGCACGCGGTCAAGATAATCGCGGTCGGCCTCGCCCTCGGCGGCCGGCGCCAGCAGCTCCCGCAGCCACTCGATCTTGCGGTCGTAGGCGGCATCGCGCGTCCGGCCCTCCTTGTAGCGCCAGTGCGCGGCCACGCCGAGCTCGGCGTGGCTGTGCATCTCGCGCGTGCGGATCTGGACCTCGACGGGCACGCCGCCCGGTCCGGTCACGGCCGTGTGCAGCGAGCGGTAGTTGTTGTCCTTGGGCGTGGCGATGTAATCGTCGAACTCGCCCGGGATGAACGGCCAGCTGCCGTGCACCACGCCAAGCGCCGCGTAGCAGGCCGCGACGGAGTCCGTCAGGATACGCACCGCGCGCACGTCGAACACACGCTCGAAGGGCAGTTGCTTGCGCTGCATCTTGCGCCAGATGCTGTAGATGTGCTTTGGCCGGCCGGCGATCTCGGCCTCGATACCCGCGGCCGTGAGTTCCCGGCGCAGCTGGTCCATGAAGCGCCGGATGTAGTCCTCGCGGTCGAGGCGCCGCTCGTTCAGGGCGCGCGCGATGCGCTTGTAGTCCTCGGGCTGCAGGTAGCGGAAGGCGAGATCCTCGAGTTCCCACTTGAGCTGCCAGATGCCGAGCCTGTTCGCGAGCGGAGCGAACACCTCGCGTGTCTCGAGCGCCAGACGGCGCGCCTCGTCCTCGGGCAGGTCGCGTGCGAGCCTCAGATCGTGCAGCTGGCTCGCGAGCCGCACCAGCACCAGCCGCGGATCGGTGATCACTGCGAGCAGCATCTTGCGCAGCGTCTCGGCCTGCGCGGCGTTCAGCTGGCGGTCCGCAGCCCATTGCGCGCCGGCGTGGAACTCGCCGATGCGCTGCAGGTCGGCCGCGATCGCGGCCGACTCGGCGCCAAACCAGGCCGCAGCCTGCTCAGGCGCGATGGCGCCGGCCGTGAGCACGGGCCAGAGCATGGCGCCGGTCACGAGCGCGGGCTCGGCTTCGAGACTCTCGACGATGGCCGCGATGGCGAGCCCGCGCTGCACGGCGGCGGTCGCGCCAGGTGCCGTCACCGCGAGCGCGGCGAGCTGCTCCCGGGCCCGCGTGACGCCGGGATCGCTGGGCCGGGTTGTGGTCTGGGTCGTCTTCATCCTCGCCCATCGTGCCTGCAGGCGGCTCCGGCGCCGCGCGATCGCGGCACGGGGCTGCATCGAATGCCGTTATCATACGGGCCTGTCTACGGTTCGGGTCGCGCACGCGACGGAGGGTGGATGCGGGCTTCGCGGAGCAGTACCTGGCGGCGGTTCGAACCGGCGCGCGCGCGTGATCCGGTGGCGGCGCCGTCGCTGCGCATCCTCGGGCTCGATCCCGGTTCGCGCGTCACGGGCTACGGCGTGGTAACGATCACGGCGGGCCGGCCCGCGTACGTGGCGAGCGGCTGCATCCGGCCCGGTGCTGTGGTGCTGCCCCTGCGTCTCGCCGAGATCCATCGCCAGGTCGCCGCGCTGGTCGCGGAATACGCGCCGGACGAACTCGCCATCGAGCGCGTGTTCGTGCACGCGAATCCCGACAGCGCGCTGAAGCTGGGCCATGCGCGCGGCGCGGCGCTCGCGGCCGTGGCCGCGGCGGGCGTCGAGATCCACGAGTACGCACCGCGCGCCGTCAAGCAGGCGATCACCAGCCACGGCGGCGCGGACAAGGAACAGGTCCAGCACATGGTCAAGGCGCTGCTCGGCGTGCAGGGGCGCATGGCGGCCGATGCGGCCGATGCGCTCGCCATCGCGCTGTGCCACGCGCAGCATCGCGGCCTCGCTGCGCTGCTCGCGCGCGGGGGGCGGCGGTGATCGGCTTCCTGCGCGGCCGGCTGGCGCGCAAGCAGCCACCGGTGCTGCTGGTCGACGTGAGCGGCGTGGGCTACGAGCTCGAGGCCCCCATGTCGACGTTCTACCGGCTGCCGCCACTCGGCGACACCGTGGAGCTGCACACGCATCTGGTCGTGCGCGAGGATGCGCACCTGCTGTACGGCTTCGCAACCGATACCGAGCGACAGCTGTTCCGCGATCTGCTGCGCGTCTCGGGCGTGGGGCCGAAGATCGGGCTCGCGATCCTCTCCGGCATCAGCGTCGATGCCTTCCTGCTGTGCGTGGAGGCGCAGGACGCGGACAGCCTGACGCGTATTCCGGGCATCGGACGCAGGACGGCCGAGCGCCTGCTGGTCGAAATGCGCGACCGGATCCGGGCGCTCGGCGGCGGCGAAGCCGTGGCCGCGCAACAGGCCGGCGGCGAGGGTGGTGGCGCGCGCGCCGAGGCACATGCCGCACTGGTTGCGCTCGGTTACAAGCCGGCCGAGGTGCTGCGCCTGATCAGGGGCGTCGATGCGGAAGGTGTTTCGACGGAGGAACTGATCCGCCGCGCGCTGCAGGCCGCAGTGAGGTCGTCATGAGGCAGCAGGATCGGGTCGTGAGCGCCGCCCCCGTGCGTGAGGACGACGCCGTCGACCGCGCCGTGCGGCCGAAGCAGCTCGCGGATTACGTGGGCCAGGCCGCGGTCAAGGACCAGCTCGGGGTGTTCATCGAGGCGGCCCGGCGCCGGCGCGACGCGCTCGACCATGTGCTGATCTTCGGTCCGCCGGGACTCGGCAAGACCACGCTTGCGCACATCATCGCCAACGAGCTCGGCGTTGCACTGCGCCAGACCTCGGGTCCGGTGCTGGAGCGGCCCGGCGATCTGGCGGCACTGCTCACGAATCTGCAGCCCAACGACGTGCTGTTCGTCGACGAGATCCACCGCCTGAGCCCGGTCGTCGAGGAGGTCCTGTACCCGGCGCTCGAGGACTACCAGCTCGACATCATGATCGGCGAGGGCCCCGCGGCGCGCTCCATCAAGCTGGACCTGCCGCCGTTCACGCTGGTCGGTGCGACCACGCGCGCGGGGCTCCTGACCTCGCCGCTGCGTGACCGCTTCGGCATCGTGCAGCGGCTCGAGTTCTACACCGTCGATGAACTCGCCTCGATCGTGACACGCTCGGCGCGCCTGCTCGGCCTTGCCGGCGATCCCGAGGGTGCGCATGCCATCGCCGAACGCGCCCGCGGCACGCCGCGCATCGCGAACCGCCTGCTGCGTCGCGTGCGCGACTACGCCGAGGTGCGCGCCGATGGCCGCATCACGGCGGCCGTCGCCGCGGCCGCGCTCGACATGCTGGACGTGGACCGCGCGGGCTTCGACACGCTGGACCGGCGGCTGCTCGGCATCATCATCGAGCGCTTCGAGGGTGGCCCGGTCGGCATCGAGAGCCTGGCCGCGGCGCTGGGCGAGGAACGCGGCACGCTCGAGGACGTCGTCGAGCCCTTCCTGATCCAGCAGGGCTATCTGGCACGCACCGCGCGGGGCCGCATCGCGACGCGCCAGGCGTGGCTGCATCTCGGCATCGCGATGCCGGCTCCTGTGGCGGCGAGCCTGCAGCTGTTCCAGGAGTCCGAATGAATGCGACGCCACCGACCACCGGTTTCGTCTGGCCCGTGCGCGTCTACTGGGAAGACACCGATGGCGGCGGGGTGGTGTTCTACGCCAATTATCTGCGCTACCTGGAGCGCGCGCGCACCGAATGGTGCCGCGCGGCCGGCATCGACCAGTCGCAGCTGCAGGCCGTGCAGGGGCTGGTGTTCACCGTGACCGCCGCCGCTCTCGAGTTCCACCGTCCCGCACGGCTCGACGACCTGCTCGCGGTCACGGTCGGCGTCGAACAGCTGAAGCGCGCCTCGCTGACGCTGCGCCAGGAAGTGCGCCGCGGCCGCGTCGAGGGCGAACTGCTGGTGACGGGCCGCGTGCGAGTCGCCTGCGTCGAGACGACCGGTTTCCGGCCCCGTGCGCTTCCCGAATCCCTGCGCCGGCTGTTCGCATCATGATGAATGAAGCCTCGGTGATCGAACTCGTACGCCAGGCGAGTCTGCCTGTGCAGCTGGTACTGCTGCTGCTGGTCGCGGCCTCGCTGCTGTCCTGGTCGATCATCTTCCGCAAGCAGCGGCTGGTGCGCGATGCGCGGCTCGAGGCGGATCGCTTCGAGGCCGCGTTCTGGTCGGGCGGCGACCTGGGATCGCTGTACCGCAGCCTCGAGGCGCGCGCGCAGGCCGCGAGCGGCATGGAATCGCTGTTCGGCGCCGGTTTCCGCGAGTTCTCGCGGCTGCGCACGCAGGCGGGCCAGACCCCCGATGCCGTGCTCGATGGCGCGCGCCGCGCCATGCGTGTGGCGCAGCTGCGGGAGATCGATCGCCTCGAGCACAGCCTCGCGACCCTCGCGACCATCGGTTCGACGAGCCCCTACGTCGGACTGTTCGGCACCGTCTGGGGGATCATGTCGGCCTTCCACGGCCTGGGCCAGGTCCAGCAGGCCACGATCGCCATGGTCGCGCCCGGCATCTCCGAGGCGCTCGTCGCCACCGCGATCGGCCTGTTCGCCGCGATTCCGGCCGTGGTCGCCTACAACCGCTTCGCGGACCAGGTCGGCCGGCTCGAGCTGCGCTACGACACCTTCATCGAGGAGTTCTCGACCATCCTGCAGCGGCACGCGGCCGCCCGGGGCAGCTGAGATGCCCGCCCCGCGCCGTGGCCGGCGGCTCATGGGCGAGATCAACGTCGTGCCCTACATCGACGTGATGCTGGTGCTGCTCGTGATCTTCATGATCACGGCGCCGCTGCTCACCCAGGGTGTTCAGGTGGAACTGCCCGAGGCCGACGCGGCCACGCTGGACGCGGACGACTTCAGGAAGCACGAGCCGCTGGTGCTGACGGTGGACCGTCGCGGCCGCTATTTCCTGAACGTGGGCGAGCCGCGGGACGAGCCCGTGACGGCCGGGGAGGCGGGCCGTCGCGCAGCCGTGGTGCTGAAGCGTGCTCCGCAGACGCCCGTGCTGGTCAAGGCCGACGAGCGTGTGTCATACGGCAGTGTCGTGCGTGGCATGGTGCTGCTGCAGCAGGCCGGTGCGAAGAAGGTGGGCTTCGTGACGGACCCTGCGGCCGGGCGTGCACTCGCGGAACTCGAGCGCGGCAGATGAACGCGGACCTCGCGCCGCGCGGCCGGCCGTGGCTGTCCTCCCTGCTGCTGCACGGCGTTCTCGTGGCATTGCTGCTGGCGGGGGGCAGCCTGCTGCCCGCGCGTCCGCCGCCGCCGGCGCCCCTCGATGCCGTGGTCGTCGACGACGCCTTGCTCGCGGCCGCGGCGGAGGCTCGTCGCGAACGTCGCGACGCGGCGAGGCAGGCCGCGCGGCGACAGCAGCAGGAGGCCGCGCGGCTGCAGCGCGAACGCGAGGTGGCCGCGGCAGAGGTGGCCGCGGAGCGTCACGCCGCGGACGAACGGCAGGCCGCCGAACACCGGGCGCAGCAACAACGTGCGCGCGAGCAGGCGGCTCTCGAGCAGCAGCGAGCAGAGGCACAGCTTGCGGCCCGCAAGGCGGCGGAGCAGGCGCAGGCCGAGGCGCGTGCGCAGGCCGAGGCGAAGGAAAAGGCCAGGGTCGAGGCCGAAGCGCGGGCGAGAGCGGAGGCGCAGGCGAAGGCCGCGGCCGAGCGGCAGGCACAGGCGCAGCGCGAAGCCGAGCTGCGCGCGAGCCTCGCTGCCGAGGACGAGGCCCGCCGCAGGGGCGGTGCCATGTCCGCCTACAGCGACCT
>CAYWMY010000082.1:0-3280 GCA_964459405.1 uncultured Steroidobacteraceae bacterium
GGCGCCTGGAAGATCGCGTACTGCAAGCTGAGCTTCCTGTGGCCCAGCCGGTCGTACACGGAGCTGCGGCATCCCTGGCAGCCCGTCGGACCCAGGGACTGATCTGCTGCGACAGTGGGAGTGCGGTCCATTTCTGCGATCCTTTTCGTCAGATAGCTACGGCTATTCTCCTCAAACGATCGCAAGACTGTCCTCGCTCTCCCGCTCGTCTCGCGACGATCACCTGAGTCCGACAGCCTGCCAGCCGACAAGGCTCCAGGGATGGAGAGGGAGGGTGGAACATGAACACGATGATGAACCAGGCGGACGCGCGGCTCCGCGATCCACGGACTGCGCGTGGGCCCGCCGCGGGTCTTGCTCCACTGCTGGCGGTCCTCCTCGCCACGACGCTGGCGGCAGGCTGCGGAGACAGCAGGCCGGCGGGAGACACCGCACCAGAGGACACCGCCACGGCTGACGCAACCGCTGGTGGCGATGAGGATCGTGGACCCTGTGCGCTGCTCGGCGCGGATGAGGTGGCGAGTGTGCTGCCGGGCCACGATGGTGGCAGCATCGCGGCGAATGGCGGGTCGCTGATCAAGGGCGTCGACAGTTACCAGTGCTCCTACACGCGCGTCGAGGGGATGGATGCGCGGCTGTTCACGGTCATCGTCCACAAGGCCGCGGACGACGCGGCGTTCGAGCAGATCAGGCCCGGCAGGTCCATGCACGAGGACGACCAGCCCGTCGAGGCGGGTGATGCCGCGTGGGTGTACGGCGATGAGGATGACCTGAAGCTGCAGATGCTGAAGGGTCGCAGCATCGTGGAGCTGGAACTCATGACACCGGATGCCGCGACCCGAAAGGACGCGGTCGTCGAACTCGCGCGTGCGCTGGCCACCAGGCTGACCTGAACCGGCAAACGGGCGAATCCCGGTTCACCTTGACGCGACGGTGAGCCGGGCGGCACGGCGCCGGTGATGCACATGGGGTGACGCCACTCCAGGCGCCTGGCTCCCGCTCGCGAGCATCCCGAGTCGTCTCCGTACCGCTCATCCGGATGCGCTGCACGCAGGGCCGGTGCGTGCTCGCGCCCTGCGGTGTTCCGGCGGCGCCTCGCCCGTGGCCGCCTCAGCCGCCGAGATGCGCGTCGAAGAACTGCGCCATGAGCTGCAGCGCCTCCTGCGACTCGGGCAGTGACGCCAGATACCAGTGCGCGTGCGGCATCGCCTCGAACACGAACAGGTCGGCGCTCGCGCCCGCACGTCGCAGTGCGCGGTGGAAGAGGGTCGTCGAACTGAGCAGCGCATCGCGCGTGCCGCTCACGAGCAGTGCGGGCGGGAAGCGGCTCAGATCCGCATGGATCGGCGACACCAGCGGGTCGCGCCGGGCGGCGTCGCCCAGATAGGCGCGTGCCTCGCTGCAGGCGTGATCGGTGGGCAGCACCGGATGACCCCAGAAGCCGGCCAGCGAAAAGATCTTCGCGGTGTCGCCGTAATCCTCGAAATCGCCGCTCATGGTGAACAGGCCGACGCAGGCGGGCCGCGGCAGTCCCTCGCGCTCGATGCGGACGACGGTCTGCGCGGTCAGCATGCCGCCGGCGGAGGCACCATAGATGCCGACGTGGCGCGCGTCGTGATCGGCCAGCACGGCACGATACACGGCGAGCGCGTCGTCGACCGCGGCGGGAAAGCGGTGTTCCGGCGCGAGACGGTAGTCGACGGCGACCACGGGCGTGCGCGTCAGGTGCGCGATGGGAATGGCCTCGATCAGGGATCCGGCGCCCAGCACGAAGCCGCCGCCGTGCAGATTGACCAGCACGCGGCCGCGGTGCTCCGCAGGAATCTCGAGCGGGCGCACGATCTGTACCCGGACGTCGCCCTTCGTCGTTGCCTCGATGGTCACGGGGTGCAGCGTGCGCGCGAGGTCCGACAGCTGCCGGAACAGCGTGTCGGTGGCTGCGCGCATCTTCCACATGGGCAGCTGGTCCCATGGCGGCGGGGGTTCCGGCCATGGCGGGGTCGCCAGGAACCTCCGGGCCTCGGCGCTGACCGTCCGCGGCACCGGCACGACGCGGGATCCGAGGTGTACTGTGCCATCGGTGTCGATCTGCATGCCCGAGCCTCCCCGGCGACCCGGGCCGCCGCAACCTTGGAACGGCGATTGTAAGAGCCAGACCGGGTGCCCGCGAGCGGCCGCATCGTGGCGCTGCGGCGAATGCCATGTGCGTGCCCGGTCGCGGAAGAGCAGGCGGTGGCGACCGCATTCCCGAACCGCGGCCCCGGCGGGCGAGAATGCGGATGGCCGGTCCGCGCGTTGCACACGCGTGCCCGGGTTCCGCGCGGCTCCCGGAGCTTGACCGGGAGCAGAGCCCCGCCGATGCTGCAGACATCGCCGATCCGCGCCAGGCGGGCGGAGTACCCCGTCCCAGCGTGCCGCGCTAACATGGCGCAGAGTCTTAAACAGTATTCAGGAGCGCCGCAATGAGCTACGACCGGGCCATGCTGCTGGAAGCCTATCGCCGCATGCGCGCGATCCGCGAATTCGACGATCGCATGCGGCGCGAGAACGCCGCCGGCACGGTGCCGGGCTTCGTGCACCTCTACATCGGGCAGGAGGCCATCGCGGCCGGGGCCTGCATGCACCTGCGCGATACCGACTACATCGGCAGCACGCACCGGGGCCACGGGCACTGCGTCGCCAAGGGCTGCGATCTCGGCGAGATGCTGCTCGAGATCTACTGCCGCGAGGGTGGCCTCTGCAAGGGCAAGGGCGGCTCGCTGCACATCGCCGACATGCGCAAGGGCATGCTCGGCGCGAACGGCGTCGTCGGCGCCGCTCCACCGATCGCGGTCGGCGCCGCGCTGTCGGCGAAGACCCGCGGCACGGATGGCGTGGCGATGGCCTTCATCGGCGATGGTGCTTCCAATCAGGGCACGGTGTTCGAGTCCATGGTGCTCGCCACGTGCCTGAAGCTGCCGATGATCTTCATGTTCGAGAACAACGGCTATGCCGAGTTCACGGGTGCCGCATATCACCTCGGTGGCGCGGACATCACACGGCGTGCCGCCGGCTTCAACATGCCGGCCGAGAAGGTGGACGGCACGGATTTCTTCGCGGTGTACGAGGCCGTGGGGCGAGCCGTGCAGCGCGCGCGTGCGGGGGAGGGGCCCAGCGCCGTCGAGGCCGTCGCGCTGCGTTACTACGGTCACTTCGAGGGTGACATGCAGCGCTATCGTGCGCGTGACGAGGTCGCGAAGCACCGTGCCGCGAACGATCCTCTCGACCGGATGATCCGGCG
>CAYWMY010000082.1:3290-7904 GCA_964459405.1 uncultured Steroidobacteraceae bacterium
ACATCGAGCCGGCCGCGCTCGAAGCGATCGACCACGAGATCCTGGACCTGCTCGACCTCAAGGTCGCCGAGGCCAGGGCCGCGCCGAAGCCACCGCCGGCGGCGCTGTACGAGGATGTCTACGTCCGCTACCCGTGACGGTGGCCGGCCGCCGCCGCGGCGGCCGGGGACGTGTCCGGGGCTCCACGAAACGCGAGGAACAGCTGTATGCCCGTCATGAACTTCAGGGACGCGATCGCCGATGCACTGCGGCTGGAGATGCGCCGTGATCCGAACGTCATCCTCATCGGCGAGGACATCGTCGGCGGTCGTGGCGGCACCGGTGAGGTGCTGGAGGCGGCCGGTGGGCCCTTCGGTGTCACGACGGGTTTCGCGGCCGAGTTCGGGCTGTCGCGTGTGATCGACACGCCCATTACGGAGAGCGCGATCGTGGGCGCGGCGAACGGCGCCGCGTTGACCGGGCTGCGCCCCGTGGCCGAAATCATGTTCGTGGATTTCATCGGCGTCTGCTTCGACCAGATCCTGAACCAGATGGCCAAGTTCCGGTACATGTTCGGCGGGCGCGCACGCACGCCGCTCGTGATCCGCGTGCTGATCGGGGCCGGCTACGGCTCGGGCCCGCAGCATTCACAGTCGCTGTACGGCATCCTGACGTCGATTCCCGGCATCAAGGTCGTGGTGCCGTCGAATCCCTTCGATGCGAAGGGGCTGCTCATCGAGGCGATCCGCGACGACGATCCGGTCATCTTCTGCGAGCACAAGATGCTCTACGGCGGCGAGTCCTGCGAGGTGCCGGCCGAGGCTTACACGATCCCCTTCGGCGAAGCGAACGTCACGCGCCGCGGCCGGCACGTCACGCTCGTGGCGCTGTCGCGCATGGTGAATCTCGCCAACCAGGCTGCCGACCGCCTCGCCCGGGAGGGGATTTCCTGCGAGGTCATCGACCCGCGCACGACCTCGCCGCTCGATGAGGACACGATCCTGGAGAGCGTCGAGAAGACCGGCCGCCTCGTCGTCGTCGACGAGGACAACCCGCGCTGCGGCATGGCCTCGGAGATCGCGAGCGTGGTGGCGAACCAGTGTTTCGAGAGCCTGAAGGCACCGATCGAGAAGGTCACGCCGCCGCACACGCCTGCGCCTTCGACTCCGGAGCTCGAGAAGGAGTATCTGCCCAGCGTCGAGAAGATCGAGGCCGCCGTGCGACGCGTGCTGGGCGCCGGCGTGGCGCTCTCGAAGGCGGGCTGAGTCAGGACCTGCGGGCCGGCGCGGCATCCGCGCGTCCTGCCGCCGCCGGTCGGCTGATCAGGCCCCCGACGACGGCACGACCGGTCACTTCGCCTGCGGCCGCGGTATTGCGAAGGCCAGCAGCACGTTGCCGGCCATGCGCCCGCCAAACAGGTAGCCCGAGTTCACGAGCACGGTGCCGTGGAACACCACCGGGCCCGCGCCCTCGATCGAGCCACCGCGGCCCTTGATGCCGCCCAGGGTCGCGAATTCGCGGTCCGTGCTGTATTCCCAGATCACCTTGCCGGTCGCGGCGTCATAGGCGCGCAGGAAGCCGTCCAGGGCGCCCGCGAATACGACACCCGGAATCGCCGTGATCGGCGCGGAGAGCGCTGGGTCGCATCCCGGCCGTGAATCCGGACGGCAGACGTTCGCGGCCGGAGTGGACCACAGTGTGCGGCCGGTTGCGGCATCGAGCGCGTTCAATCCCGGGAACGCCGACAGCGTCGCCTCGTGCGCCATGATCTTTGGATCGGAAATCGCCACGAACAGCCGGTCGCCGGCCAGCGCCATGCCCCAGTGCACGCCACCCGATACGCCACCGCGCCCGATCTTGCGCCGCCAGATCAGTCGGCCGCGATCGTCCGGATCGAGGGCATAGACATCGCCGGATTTCTGTCCGGCCAGCACCAGGTCGCGTCCATCCGGCAGTGTCGTCAGGATCGTCGATGCGCCCACGTCGAGATCGGGCCCGTTCTCCGGCGGGCAGTTCGCGCTGCCGCCGATAAAACAGGCCATGTTCCAGGCGTCGTCGGCGACGCCCTGGTAGTGCCAGACGAGCTTGCCGGTATCGAGATCGAAGGCGAGCACTGCATCACTGGTGGCCGCTGCGGGCGAGGTGTAGGCCTCGCCGGTGCCGACGTAGACGCGGCGGCGTTTCGCATCGATGGTCGGACTGTTCCAGACCGGCGCGCCGGCGGGCCCGCGCAGCCGCGCGCCGGCCGAGTTGGTCCGGCCGGTCAGCTGCGGCACCTCCTGGATGGCGTAGCCGTGCCAGATCTTCTGCCCGGTCGCCGCATCGAGTGCCGCGACGCCACCGCGGAAGCTGCAGCACTCGTAGGCCGGATCCGCGGCCGAAGCCCACTCGTTCGACGAGATCGGCACATACACGCGGCCATCGAACCACCGCGGCGATCCGGTCAGCGTGGCGCGCGGGTGATCGTCGACCTTCGTCTTCCACAGCATCCTGCCGGTCTGTGCGTCCAGCGCATAGGCGTTACCGACAAAATCGCCGATGAACAGCCGCGGCCGTGCCGTCCTGTCGCCGGCCGTCCAGGGCTCGACCACGGGTGAACTGCGTACCTCGCCCTCGGCCCTGAAGGTCCAGCGCACGCAGCCCGTGTCGAAATCGAGCGCATACACGGTGCCGTCCTGGCTGCCGACATAAATCGCGCCACCGGCGAGAGTGGGCTGCGAGCGTGCCTGCGTGGCGCCGGGGAACGCGAAGGCCCACTTCAGTGCGAGCCGCGGCACGTCGGCGGCGTCGAGCCGCGCGACCTCGGCTGGCGCAAAGCGATGGTTGGTGGGCGTCATGCCCCAGCCGGCGAGTGGCGGTGGCGCCGAGACGTCGAAGCGCGAGGCCGCGCCGCGGCAGGCGGGCAGCTTCACGGGTGGCGCGCTCGCGAGCCTGCGTCCTCCGAGGAATTCCGCGATCGACTTCTTCTCCGCCTCGGACAGCGCACTCCCCTGCGCCTGCATCGCGCCCGTGGTCAGCGCACGGTAGATCTGGTCAGGCCCGATCATCGGGAACTGCACCGCATGCGGTGCGCGTGGAACCTTGCCGCTCTCGTGACAGGTCGCGCAGGAATCGCGGTAGATCGCGGCGGGATCGCGTGGCGGCGCCTCCGTGGCGGCAAGCGCTCGCGGCGCCGGCAGCAGCAGGGCGATGCTGAACAGCCAGGCGAAGTGGATCATGGTCTTCACACGAACCCCCTCGAGAACAGGAGCGTCGCCGTCCGGCGGACCCGCCCGGGTCCGCCGGATGGTGGCCGCCGAGCTCACAACGCGACGGGCGTCTGCAGTTCGGCGCGCAGCGTGGCGAGAAACCCGGCGGCGACGGCACCGTCGATCACGCGGTGGTCCGCCGACAGCGTCAGCGTCATGACCGGCGCGATCACGGCCATGCCTTCGCGTGCCACCACGCGCGGGTTCATGCCGCCGACCGCGAGGATCGCGACCTGCGGCGGGTTGATGATGGCGTCGAAACGATCGAGCCCGTACATGCCGAGGTTCGAGAGGGTGAACGTGCCTCCCGCGATCTCGTCGCGCGTGAGCCGGCCTTCGCGGGCGCGTTCGGCGAGCGCGGCGGTCTCGGTCGCGACCTCGGCTGCGGACTTGGTATCGACGCGCCGCACCACCGGCGTCATCAGTCCATCGGCAGTTGCCACGGCCACGGCGATGTCGGCCTGGGCATACTGCAGGATCTCGTCGCCCTCGAGGCGCGCGTTCAGCTGCGGGTGCGCGACGAGCGCGCGCGCGCAGGCCCGCAGCAGCAGGTCGTTCAGCGTGATCTTGACGCCCGACTGGACCGTGAGGGCGCGCTTGCGCTCGAGCAGGTCGGCCGCCTGTACCTCGATGGCGAGGCGGTAGTGCGGGATCGTCTGCTTGGATTCCAGCAGCCGCCGCGCGATGGTCACGCGCGTGGCGCTCATCTTCAGGCGCGTGACGGGGTTGCCGCCGCCGGCGCCCATCCGGGCGGCGTGGGCCTCGACGTCTTCGGCGGTGATGCGCCCGTTGCGTCCGGTGCCGCGCACCTGCGACAGGTCGACGCCGAGCTGTGAGGCAAGGCGCCGCGTGGCGGGACTCACGCGCACCTCGCCGCTCACGGCCTGCAGCGGCGCGTTCGTGACCGCGCCGGTCCCGGATCGCGGCGGCGACGTCGGCGTCGCGGGGCTGGTGTGAGCGGCGGGCTGTTCAGCATCGGCCGCCGCCGTGACCGTCGGCTGGACGTTGGAGGGCTCGAATGCGGCGATGAAGGCCTCGACCTCCGCATCGCTGACATCGGTCGTCGTGAACACCGCGATGAGCTCGCCCACGGCGCGCACCTCGCCCTGTGGCACCACGATGCGCCGCAGCCTGCCGGCGAGCGGCGCCTCGACTGTGTTCACGATCTTGTCGGTCTCGACCTCGGCCAGCGGCTCGCCGCGCTTGAGCGTCTGCCCCTCCACGGCGGTCCACGCCGTGATGGTGCCCTCGGTCATTTCGATGCCCCACTTCGGCATCGTGATCGGAAGAATCGCCTCGGCCATCTCGGGTCCTCAACTGTCGATCGTCGTTGTATTCAGCGGACGCCGTTCCGGGCTGCATCGGTGGCGCGCGGCGGGGTGTGGCG
>CAYWMY010000082.1:7914-10045 GCA_964459405.1 uncultured Steroidobacteraceae bacterium
CGCGCGCACGACGATCCTGTCGTCGCTGCGGGTGCGTCGCGCGGGTGCCGTCGCCATGGCTCAGAACTGCACGCGCTTGGTCAGGCCGTTGTCGGCCACGATGTTGGCACCGGTGATCAGGCTGGCGGCCGGACTCGCGATGAAGGCGACGATGCGCGCGACTTCTTCGGGTGTGCCCATGCGGCCGCAGGGCATCTGGCTGACGACCGAATTGAAATAGTCCGGCGTCGTCGCCTTGACCCGGTCCCAGGCGCCGTCCTTGAAATGGATCGGGCCAGGCGATATGGAGTTGACGCGGATGCCCTTGTGGCCGACGTGCTGCGAGAGCTGCTTGGCGAAGACGATGGTCGCGGCCTTGAGTGCGTTGTAAGCCATCGGACCAACGAAGGTCTCGATCGCGGCCGTGCTCGCGATGATCACGATCGAGCCCGCACCGGATTTCTCGAGATGGGGCATCAGCACATCGCAGCCCCGCACGGTGTGCATGACGTCGACTTCGAAGTTCGCGTGCCAGGTGTCTTCGCTGTCGAAGCCGCCGCCGGCACTGACGTTGGGCACGAAGATGTCGCACCCTCCCAGTGCCTGCGCCGTCCGCTCCAGCCAGCTGCGGTAGCTTTCCCGATCCCGCACGTCCAGGGGCTCGCCGACTGCATTCGCGCCGCGGCGTCGCAGCTCCGCCAGCGTGGCGTCGACTTCCTGCGCGCTGCGCGCGCACAGCCCGACGTCCACTCCCTCCGTCACGAACAGGTCGACGATGGCCCGGCCGATGCCGCGTGTCCCGCCTGTGACGATGGCCTTCCTGCCGCGCAGACCGAGATCCATTCACTGTCCCCGATGGAATAATTCCGGGCCGCAGATCGAACGCCTGCGGCCGCGCTCTTCGCGCATGATCGCACCGAAACGGCCCTGCGCGCGACGTTCAGGGGGCGCCGAGCCAGCGGGGCGGTCACAGTCCTCGCGTCCATCGGGCGCCGGGCGTCTGATGGAGTGCAGCCGCGTGAGAGGCTAACAGTCACGGGGTCCTCTTTCAATCATCTTTGACTTTTTCCGGCAGCCGACACATCCTTGAACCAAAAGGGGAAATCCGGTGCCTGCCAGACACTCACGCAATCCGCAGCGCAAGCCTGCCAGCCCGGAGAAACCGGGCTGGCAGGCGCAGAAGAGCGCCTCGACCCGGCAGCTGATCATCGACGCCGTGATCCGCTGCTTCATCGAGCTGGGTTACTCGCGCACCACGACGACCGCCATTGCCCGCCGTGCGGGACTCTCGCGCGGGGCCATGCTGCACCACTTTCCGTCGAAGCGGGACGTCGTGCGCGCGGCAGTCGAATACCTGCACGCGAAGCGCCTGCGCGCGCTGCGCAAGGCTGTCACGGAGGTTGCCGCCGATGGTGACCACGTGCGCCAGAGCGTGGATGCCTACTGGCGGCACGTGCGCCACCCCATGTTCGTCGCGTTCTTCGAGCTGGCGGTCGCGGCGCGCACGGACCGGGAGCTGGCCGACATCCTGCGACCGGCGCAGGAGGCGTTCGAGCGCGAGTGGTATCAGGTCGCGGTCGACGTGTTCCCGGAGTGGCGCGGGCGCGCGGACAGCTTTGCGCTGGCGCTCGACCTGTCGCATTACCTGCTGGAGGGCATGGCGATCAGCTTTCTGACGCACAAGGAAACCGAGCGCGACAAGCGTGTGATCGCCTATCTCGAAGACAAGATCCGCGAGCTGGCGGGAATCCAGCGTGCGCCGCGCGACGGCACCTGACACCGGGTGGTAATCGCGGGCTGGATTCCCTTATCCTCGAGCCGGGCCGTCAAACGCGTGCCTGCGCCTTTGACGACTCCGGAGACCCGAGGAACGGGCTGCCGCTCCGGGCCGTCGTCATCAGAGGGAGGGATCACGCATGTCGACCGCAACCGTCGTCGCCGAACTCCAGGCGAACCTCGGCAAGGAAGTCCACTGCAGCGCGTGGCACACGGTGACCCAGCAGGACATCGATGCCTTCGCATCGGCGACGAAGGACTTTCAGTGGATTCACACGGACCCGGCGCGCTGTGCCCGTGAGGCGCCTCTCAAGACCACGAGCGCGCACGGCGTCCTGTTGCTGTCGCGTTATGCGGTGTTCCGCGGCGCCGTCTG
>CAYWMY010000083.1:0-3480 GCA_964459405.1 uncultured Steroidobacteraceae bacterium
ATCCCCGAACCGGACCGCACCTGGCTCGCGCTCGCGGCCTACAACACGGGCTTCGGCCATCTCGAGGATGCGCGCATCCTCGCACAGCGTCTCGGCCGCAACCCGGATGCCTGGCGCGACGTGCGTGGCACACTGCCGCTGCTCGCACAGGAGCAGTACTACCTCGATGCGAAGCGCGGCTACGCGCGCGGCTGGGAACCGGTGCGCTTCGTCGAGAACATCCGCGGCTACCTGGACCTGCTCGAGTGGATGACGGGCTCGCCGCAGGGCCCGCTGGTGCCGGCACTGGCGACGGCGCGCGGCTCGGGCTGAACCCCGCCGCCCGCGACCGGCTTCAACGCGGCTCCAGGCACGCCAGCCGCGCACGCAGGCAGGCCAGCTCTTCCTGCAGGTCGACGACCAGGGCCGCGAGCTCGGGCACCGCGTCGAAATCGCGTTCGAGCTGACGCATGCGGCGCGCACGCCGCAGTGCCGCAGCGGGAAAACGCCAGACGCCCGCCACACTCGCCACGCTCGGAAACAGCTCCGCCTCGAGGTGCGCGAGCAGCCAGTCCGGCTCGACGGCGCAGGCGCCTGCGACCTGCTCCAGCGTGAACCAGGATTCCTCCATCAGGCTGCCCACCAGAATCTCCGTGTCGGCCATGTTCAACTCCCCGCGCGTGGATCGAAAGCGAGCTCGCGCGCCATGGTCTCGTACAGCTCGCGCGCTGCTGGTGTCGTCGCAGGCGGCAGCACCACCTGGATGTCGAGCACGAGGTCCCCGGGCGGACTCGAGGGAATGCCCTTGCCGCGCACGCGCAGGCTGCCACCGCTGCGGGTGCCCTCGGGGATGCGGACTTTCACGGCACCGCCGGGCAGATCGACCGCAACGACGGCCCCGAGCGCCGCCTCCCAGGGCGCGACCGGCAGTCGCAGGTGCAGGTCGCGTCCTTCGGCCCGCAGGCGCGGATGCGGCCGGAAGCCCACCTCGAGCAGCAGATCGCCGGGGGGTGCGCCACCGTGCCCGGGCCCACCCTGTCCCGCCAGCCGGATGGCCTGTCCCTCGCGCACGCCACGCGGGATGGTGACGTTCAGCGTGTGCGACTTGAGCGCAACGTGGCCCTGCGCATCGAGTTGCGGCACGCGCAGCGAGACCTGGCGCGTCGCACCCGTGAAGCTGTCCTCGATGTCGAGCAGCACCCGCGCATGATGATCCTCGCCGCGCATCGCGAAGCCCGCACGCCGCCCGCCAGCGCCCGCGTGCCGCGCACCGCCCATGCGGCCGAAGAGTTCGGCGAAGAAGTCCGAGAAGTCGCCCGCCTCGTGCGGACCGAACCCCCGGCCGGAGAACTCGAAGCCTGCATCCCAGTCCGGCGGCGGCCGGAAGTCCTGTCCAGGCCGGTAATCACGGCCCAGCTGATCGTATGCGCCGCGTTTCTCCGGATCGGAGAGCACGACGTAGGCCTCGTTGACCTCCTTCATGCGTGCTTCAGCGTCCGGTTCCTTCGAGACGTCGGGATGGTAACGGCGGGCAAGGCGCCGGAACGCCTTGCGGATGTCGTCCGCAGTGGCGTCACGCGCCACCCCCAGCGTCTGGTAGTAGTCCCTGAACTCCATACCCGGCCCCGCAGGCAGCGCTCGTGCGGCGCTGAAGCCGCATCAATGCGTCCGGCGCCGGCTTTTTGCAAGGCCTTGAAATCTTCCCTGCCGCTTCCATCTGGAGGCACTGGGTGGGCCCGATGGCCCGATGGGATCGAGGAGGAGGTTGCACCATGCGATACCGATCGCTGTTCCCGCGCGACCTGTTCGCGGAGATGGACCGCCTGCAGCGCGAGATGCAGCAGGCGACGGATTTCTCACCGAGCATCCGCGGCTTCGCGCGCGGCTTTCCGGCACTGAACGTCGGCAGTACGGCGAAGTCCGTGGAGATCTATGCCTTCGCACCGGGCATCGAGCCCGCGAAGCTCGACGTGCAGATCGAGAAGGGTGTCCTCACGCTGGCCGGTGAACGCAGGGTCGATGGGCCCGCGGAGAAGGGCACCGTGCACATCGACGAGCGCTTCGCCGGCAGGTTCCGGCGCGTCGTCACGCTGCCCGAGGACGTGGATACGGACAAGGCCGAGGCGCGTTACCGCGACGGCGTGCTGCACATCAGCATTCCGCGCAAGGAGTCGGTGCTGCCCCGGCGTATCGCCATCCAGTGAGGAGGATCGCGTCATGAGCAAGACCGATATCAGTACGGAAGGGGCGCAGAGCCCCCGTGAGACTGCAGCCCTGCTGCCGCCCGTCGACGTCGTGGAGGACTCCGGTGGCATCACCCTGGTCGCGGACCTGCCGGGAGTGCCGCGAGACCGGCTGAGTCTGCAGATCGAGGCGGACACCCTGACGATCGAGGGCGACGTGGTCGTCGAGATGCCGGACGGCATGGAGGCCACGCACGCCGAGGTCAGCGTGCCGCGCTACCGACGCTCGTTCACGCTGTCGAGGGAGCTCGATACCGGCAACGTCAGCGCCGAGTTCGCCCACGGCGTATTGCGGCTGCGCATTCCGAAGGCGCCGCACGCGCAGCCACGACGCATCGAGATTACGACCGCGTAGGCCCGCACAGGGCGGGGGCGTGCTCAACGCTCGAAGCGGCGCTCCGCGAAGAAGCGCTTCAGTCTCGCGCTGCATTCGTCGGCGAGCACGCCCCCGAAGACGTCGACCTGGTGATTCAGCCCGGGCGCGGTCACCAGGTTGAAGGCGCTGCCCGCCGCCCCCTGGCGCGGATCCCAGGCGCCGAACACGAGTCGCGCGATCCGCGCATGCACGAGCGCCGCCGCGCACATCGGGCATGGCTCCAGCGTCACGTACAGCGTGGCGCCGCCCAGACGGTAATCGCCGACGCGCGCGCCGGCATCGCGCAGTGCCAGGATCTCCGCGTGCGCGGTCGGATCGCTGAGCGTGATCGGCAGGTTCCAGCCCTCGCCCAGGATCCTGTCGTCGCGCACGACCAGCGCGCCCACGGGTACTTCATTGCGCAGCGCGGCCCGCTCGGCGATATCGAGCGCGCGCTGCATCCATTCCGCGTCCGTCACCATCCGCAAGCACCGGGACCGGGAGAGAACCGCCGCGAGCACGGCCCGTGTGCCGCGCGGCAGGGCGCAATGACATCTGCGCCGCGCGACACTACCTCAATTGGGGCGCCGGATCGCGAAGTTCAGGACTGCGGCGAATCCGACCCAGCCTGCGCAGGGGCACGAGCAGCCAGCCGGCCGTGGCGTCGATGCGCCGGAACAGCACGATGTTCGCAGCGAGCGCGCCTGGCAGCAGCACGATATCGGCGAGCGCGAAACCCGGCGCGCGCAGCATCGCTCGCCATCGACATGGGTCTCGACGCGGCGCCACTCCGGAAGGATCGCGGTCGCTGCAGCCACCGCGGCGTTCCTCGGCAGCTCGAGCGCCGCGGCTGCGCCGAATGCCGCGGCATCGCGCTGCCGCCGTGCGCCGGAGCCCGGAGCC
>CAYWMY010000083.1:3580-10031 GCA_964459405.1 uncultured Steroidobacteraceae bacterium
CCGGAGCCCGGAGCCCGGAGCCCGAAAGGCGGTGTATCTTGTTTGTATAGTCTATTCCGTAATTTGTATTGCCTTTTAGTTGATTCTGTACAATCATTGTATCGTCTATAGAACGAGTCCAGCCCATGCCCAACCCGAGCGTCGAGCATCTGCCGATCCGGACCATCTCCCGGCTGACCGGCGTCAATCCCGTGACGCTGCGCGCCTGGGAGCGCCGCTATGGGCTGTTTCGCCCGGTACGCACCGCCAAGGGTTACCGTCTCTACACGCACGGAGACGTCGAGCGGATCCGCAGGATCGTTGCGCTCGTTGAGCGCGGCGTGCCGATCAGTCGCGTGCGCGGGCTCATCGAGGGAGAGGACCGGGCGGGGAACGCGGTTCCGCCTGCGGGCCCCTGGCCCGGCTATCTGGAACGCATGGCCGCCGCCACGGCGCGCTTCGACGATACAGAGCTCGACCGGGTCTACGACGAGGCGCTGTCGATCCACAGCATCGACAACGTCACGCACCGGCTGCTGCTGCCATTGCTCGCCCGCCTCGGCGATCGCTGGCAGGACCTTCCCGGTGCCATCGCCGAGGAGCACTTCTTCGCGGCCTACCTGCGCAGCAAGCTCGGCGCAAGGCTGCAGAACCGCATGCGCCACCTCGGCGGCCTCAGGATCCTCGCGGCCTGCGCCCCCGGCGAGCACCACGAGATCGGTCTGCTGCTGTTCGCGCTCGAAGCCCAGCAGGCAGGCCTGCGCACGCTGATCCTGGGCGCCGACACTCCGCTCACTGAGCTCGCGGCGGCACGGCTCCGCGCGGGCTGCACCGCCATCGTGATCTCCTCGTCCATGGATCCGGCGCCCGGCCTGCTGGCTCAGGCGCTGCCCGAGCTCGTGCGCGAGGCGGGTGTGCCGGTGTTCGTCGGCGGAGCAACCTCCGTCCGCCACCGCCAGGCCATCGAGGCCGCCGGCGCGACCCCCGTGGGCACCGATCTCGAGGACGGTGTGCGGCTCATCGCGCTCACACTCGAATCATCCGACTCCAGGAGCGTCCCGAAATGAACCAGGCCATGCGCGTCGCCACCGGCTGGATCGAGCAGGGTTTCGTCCCGGACGGGATCATCCGTCGCGGCATCCGCCGGCTCTGCGAGCAACGGCTCGTCGATATCTCGACCGGCGACTGCGAGCTCGCTGCGGCCGCAACCGAGGACTTCGTGCGCTCCATGGACGCCGCGGCGATCGCGCCGGTGCCCCACCGCGCGAACGAGCAGCACTACGAGGTACCCGCCGAGTTCTTCGCACTCGTGCTCGGGCCTCGACGGAAGTACAGCTGCGCCTGGTGGCCGGAAGGGATCGCGGACCTCGCTCAGGCCGAAGCCGCCGCGCTCACGGCGTCCTGCGAACGTGCCGGGCTGGCGGACGGCCAGCAGATCCTCGAACTCGGCTGCGGCTGGGGTTCGCTCACGCTGTGGATGGCCGAGCACTATCCGGCCGCCCGGATCACCGCCGTGTCGAATTCCCGTTCGCAGCGCGCCTGGATCCTCGACGAAGCGGCGCGGCGCGCGCTCGGCAACATCGAAGTGATCACGGCCGACATGAACCGGTTCGACACCGGCCGGCGCTTCGACCGGGTGGTGTCGGTCGAGATGTTCGAGCACATGCGCAACTGGCGTGCGCTGTTCGCGCGCGTCCATGGCTGGCTCCAGCCGGGCGGCGCGTTCTTCATGCACGTGTTCTGCCACCGCTCGGTGCCCTACGCATTCATCGAGGCCGACGAATCCGACTGGATGAGCCGCCACTTCTTCGCGGGCGGCATGATGCCGAGCGACGATCTCGCGCTGCGGTTCCAGGACCTGCTGCGCTTCAGGCGGCGCTGGCGATGGGATGGCCGCCACTACGAGCGCACCGCGAACGCCTGGCTCGCGAACCTCGACGATCGCCGCGAGCAGGCGCTGGCGGTGCTCGGCGAAGTCTACGGTGCCGATCAGGCTGCCCTGTGGCTGCAGCGCTGGCGGATCTTCTTCATGGCCTGCGCGGAGCTCTTCGGGCATCGTGACGGCCAGGAGTGGTGGGTCAGTCATTACCTCTTCGAGCGGCCATGAGCGCAGTGCAGCTCTGGCTGACGGCACTGCCGGCCCTGCTGCTGCTCGGGCTCGCAGCGTGGTGCGTGGCGACACTGCGTCGCAACGCCGGACTCGTCGACGTGTGCTGGTCGCTGTTCTTCCTGCTCGCCGCAGTGGTCTATCTGGCGGACACGGCACCGGTGAGCGCCCGCGCCGTGCTGCTGGTCGCGCTCGTCAGCGTGTGGTCGCTCCGGCTCGCGGCATACCTCGCGCGGCGCAACTGGAGCGCGCCGGAGGATCGACGCTATCAGGCGATCCGTGCGCGCAACGAGCCCGGCTTCGTCTGGAAGAGCGTGTATCTCGTGTTCGGCCTCCAGGCGCTGCTCGCCTGGCTGATCTCCGCGCCGCTCGCGGGCGCGATCGCGGGCCATGCGGCATTCGGCGCGCTGGACGCCGCGGGCACCGCGCTGGTCATCTCCGGCCTCGTCGTCGAGGCCGCGGCGGATGCGCAGCTCGCCCGCTTCAAGGCGGATCCGGACAATGCGGGTCGCGTACTGGACCGCGGCCTGTGGCGCTACACGCGCCACCCCAACTACTTCGGGGAGTGCTGCGTGTGGTGGGGCTTCTACCTGCTCGCCGCCGGTGCCGGGCACTGGTGGACCGTGTTCGCGCCGCTCATCATGACCCTGCTGCTCCTCAGGATCTCCGGTGTCGCGCTGCTCGAGCGCGACATCGCCGAGCGCCGACCCGCCTATCGCGACTACGTCGCGCGCACCAACGCCTTCATCCCGGGGCCGCCGAGGCAACCATGAACTCGAGATACGCGATTGCGCTGCTGCTCCTGTTCCTGCCGCCGCTCGTGGCGCCGGCGAGCACGGAGAGAACCTGGCAGTTCCGCGTGCTGCTCGACGGCCGCGAGATCGGGGATCACCGCTTCGCACTGAGCGAAGCCGGCGGCGTGCAGGAACTCTCCAGTGAGGCCCGTTTCAACGTGCGCGTGCTGTTCATCAACGCCTGGCGCTACCGTCACGTGGCGCGCGAGCGCTGGCAGGGCGACTGCCTGCAGGCCATCGATGCACGGACGGACACCAACGGCGAACTCGAGCGCGTCAGCGGCAGCCTGCAGGGCGAGCGCCTCGTCATCGAGCGCGCCGGCAGCCGGGACGAGCATGCGGGCTGCGTCATGACTTTCGCGTACTGGAACCCCCGCATCCTCTCGGCCGAGCGGCTCCTCAACAGCCAGACCGGGGAGTTGCTGCCCGTCACCGTCAGTCTGCAGGGCCAGGAGACCATCTCCGTGCGCGGCCGCCCGACGCTCGCCGAGCGCCACCGACTGAGAGCGCCCGGTCTGCGCATCGACCTGTGGTATGCCGATGGCGAGTGGCTCGCGCTCGAATCCGACGCACCGGGAGGCCGGCGCCTGCGCTACGAACTGCGGTGAGCAACATGCAACGCACCTTTCCGGCACTGTCACTGGTCACCCTCACACTGCTGCTGGCCGGCTGCAGCAGCGTGACGCATCCGCCGCTCGACACCGTCGAGCGCGTCGATCTGCCGCGCTTCATGGGCGACTGGTACGTGATCGCCAGCATCCCGACCGTCATCGAGAAGGGGGCGCACAACGCCGTGGAGTCGTACCGCCGCGATGCCGATGGCACGGTGGCCACGACCTTCACCTTCCGCAAAGGCGGCTTCGATGGTCCGGAGAAGCGCTATACGCCGCGCGCCTGGATCCGCGACGAATCCAACGCGATCTGGGGCATGCAGTTCGTCTGGCCCGTGAAGGCCGACTTCCGGATCGTCTACCTGGCGCCGGACTACAGCCAGACGGTGATCGCGCGCCAGAAGCGCGATTACGTGTGGATCATGGCGCGCACGCCCGCCGTCCCGCACGATGACTACGAGCGGCTGATCACCCTGGCCGCTTCGCTGGGCTACGACCCGTCGAAGATCGAGCGGGTCCCGCAGCGTTGGGACACCGGGAAAGCACAGGGAACGGCGCCATGACCATTGCCCGGGTGACCGAGACGCTGCGGCGCTGGGTCGACAGCGAGGCGGCGCCCGCGTCGACACCGGACGGCGGTGGCATCGACTGGCCGCGCGTCGTCCCCTTCATCGCCCTGCACGCCGCGTGCCTCGGCGCGTTCTGGACGGGCGCCAGCACGATCGCCCTGGCCACCGCGGCCGGGCTGTTCGCCCTGCGTATGTTCGCCATCACGGCCTTCTACCACCGCTATTTCTCGCACCGCGCCTTCCGCACCTCGCGTGCCGCACAACTCGTGTTTGCGGTGCTCGGAGGCATGGCAGTGCAGCGCGGTCCGCTGTGGTGGGCCGCGCACCACCGGCACCACCATGCGCACGCTGATGGTCCGTCCGATCCGCATTCACCGCACACGCACGGGTTCCTGTGGAGCCACATGGGATGGTTCCTGTCGCGCGGGAACTTCGCGACGCGCCTCAAGCTCGTGCCCGACCTCGCGTGCTTCCCGGAGCTGCGCTGGCTCGATCGCTACGACGTCGTCGTTCCGGTGCTGCTCGGCCTCTCACTGTACGGACTCGGTGCGTGGCTCGAGCATGCCGCGCCCGGCCTCGGCACCAGTGGCCCGCAGATGTTCGTCTGGGGCTTCTGCATCTCGACGGTGACGCTGTATCACGCCACCTTCACCATCAATTCCCTGGCGCACTGCTTCGGCTCACGCCGTTATGCGACACGCGACCACTCGCGCAACAATTTCTGGCTCGCTGTGCTGACCTTCGGGGAGGGCTGGCACAACAACCACCACCACTACCCGGTCGCGGCACGCCAGGGCTTCTTCTGGTGGGAAGTGGACCTCAGCTGGTACGCCCTCAGGCTGCTCGCCCTGCTCGGCGTGATCCGCGATCTCCGGCCGGTGCCGGCTGCGGTGCGCGATGCGCATCGCGCCACGCGAGCTGCGCCGTGAAGATCGCCATCGTCGGGAGCGGCATCGCCGGCAACGTGGTCGCGTATCGGCTGGGCCGCGAACACGAGATCACGGTCTACGAGGCTGCCGGCCACGCAGGTGGCCACAGCCACACGCACGAGGTGGAGCAGGCGGGCCGCCACTACGCCGTGGACACCGGCTTCATCGTCTTCAACGACCGCACGTATCCGAACTTCGTCGCGCTGCTCGACGAGCTCGGCGTTGCCTCGCAGCCGAGCAGCATGAGCTTCTCGGTGCGTTGCGAGGCGAGTGGCCTCGAGTACAACGGCACGACGCTGAACACGCTCTTCGCCCAGCGGCGCAATCTCCTGCGCCCCTCCTTCCTCGGCATGGTGCGCGATATCCTGCGCTTCAACCGCGAGGCCCCTGCGCTGCTGTCAGCGCCCGGCGGCGAGCTGCCTCTCGTCGAGCTGCTGGAGCGCGGCCGCTACGGCCGCGCTTTCGTCGAGCACTACATCCTGCCGATGGGTGCGGCGATCTGGTCGACCGACCCGGCCTCGATGCTGGCGTTCCCGGCGCGTTTCTTCGTGAGGTTCCTGCACAACCACGGCATGCTGACCGTGAACGACCGGCCCGTGTGGCGCACGGTCGCGGGCGGCTCGGCGCGCTACGTCGCGAAGCTCACAGCGCCGTTCCGCGACCGCATTCGCCTGAGTACTCCTGTCGAGCACGTCCGCCGCGTGCCCGGCGGCGTCATCCTGAAGGCCCGGGGCTGCGAACCCGAGCGCTACGACGCGGCGTTTCTCGCCTGCCACAGCGACCAGGCGCTGTCGCTGCTCGCGGATCCGAGCGCGGCGGAGCGGGAGGTGCTGGGCGCGATCCCCTATCAGCGCAACGAGGCCGTGCTGCACACGGACACGCGGCTCATGCCGCGCCGGCGGCTCGCCTGGGCCGCCTGGAACTACCACGCACTCGCCGACCGCGGGCGGCCGGTCGCGCTGACCTACAACATGAACATCCTGCAGCGGCTGGACGCGCCGGCGCCCCTCCTGGTCACGCTGAACCGCAGCGACGAGATCGATCCCGCGCACGTGATCCGGCGGATCACGTACCACCATCCGTTGTTCACGCCCGCGGCCGTGGCCGCGCAGTCCCGTCAGCGCGAGCTGAACGGCGCGCTGCGCACCTACTACTGCGGCGCCTGGTGGCGCAACGGCTTCCACGAGGACGGAGTGGTCAGCGCCCTGCAGGCGCTGGACCACTTCCGGCAGGATCATGCACAGCGCGCTCTACACCGGACGGCTTAGGCACCGGCGCTTCGCGCCGCGCCCGCACGCCTTCGAATACGGCGTGTGCATGGCATGGCTCGACCTCGCGGAGCTGGACACGGTGTTCCGCGGCCGCTGGCTGTGGTCCACGCGCAGGCGCACGCTCGCCTGGCTCCGGCGCGCGGACTATCTGGGGGATCCCCGGACGCCGCTCGACGAGGCGGTGCGCGAAC
>CAYWMY010000084.1:0-9992 GCA_964459405.1 uncultured Steroidobacteraceae bacterium
GCGCGGTAGCCAGCGACGAATTCGATGTCGACAGATTGCGCTGCGCATTCAGCGACATGATGTTGGTGTTGATCACTTGACCCGTCATTTACCTAACTCCTGCTGTGTCAGTTCCCGGCCCCTGCCCAGGGCGCCCAGTGACGCTGTGGTCCGTCGGGCCCGGTAGGCGGGCCGGTTACCACGCTCAGGCGATGTATCGGACGTGACGGGAACTTCTTGAGATCCTGCGTGGCATGACCGCCATGATCTGCGGGTGGGGTCTCGTGGATGGCGGCGGGCGGGAAGATGCGGCCGCGCGGCTGGACCGCCCCTCGATGGAGGCTATCGGCGGGGCTTGAGCTTTTCTTTAGCGGAACGTCAGATGTAGTCGAACAGGGACAGCCCCACGGTCCGGACATGGCACTTCTGCGCCCCCTCGAGACTGATCATCTGCTGATTCAGGCGCGTGAACACTTCGGCGTAGTCGGTGTCCTTCAGGTCAGAGCGCAGGGTCCTGAGCTGCAGCTCGACGTCCTCATTGAGCGCCTGCTGAGCGTCGATTGCCGACAGCCGGCTGCCGACGCCGGCGCGCACCTCGATCAGGCGGCCGATCGCCTGGTCGAGGTCGAGCATCACGCCATTGATCACGTTCGAAAATGCCGCGCGCCCGGTCGCCGAATCCTCGCTGTTCTCGAGTGCGTCCAGGAAGTCGACGATGGCCGTGAAGACGTCCTCATGGCCACTCGGCGCCACCGCGAAGGAATCGCCCGTGGCCGGCCCGCCGATGATCTCGAGTTCGACGCCGCGGAAGCCGATTGTGGCGCCGGAGACGTAAGTACCGCTCGCCACGAGCACGTTGCCCGAATCGCGGACCTCGTATGCATCCGGGGCCGTGAACACGATCGAATAGGTGTCACCGTCATACTGCGACGGGTCGACGACGCTGCGCGCACCGATCACACCCGTCCCCGTGTTGCCGGCGCCGGCCGCGGCCGTGAACGTGCCGTTCCCGGTGCGGATCATCTGGAACACCAGTGATCCGGGGTCGGCATCCGCCACGAACCTCTCCGGCGCGATCTGCCTGTGGCGCTGGCCCTGATCGCCGGAATAGACGACATTGCCCGTGGCATCGCGGCCGAAGGGGCGCGTCTGCACGCTGTAGCCGGCGAACAGGTACTCGCCGTCGCCATCGGTCGAGTTGGCAATCTGCAGGATGCCGTCCAGGTGCTGGCGCACCTCGGCGGCGATCAGCCGACGCGTTTCGGCGGAAGAGGTGGGGCTCACTGACTGCACCGCGAGCTCCCTCACCCGCTGCAGCACCTCACCGGCAGCGATCAGCGCGCTCTCGGTCGCCCCGAGCCGGTTCCGCGCGAGCTCACCATTACGGCTGTACTGGGCATTCACGGCCAGCGCGGAGTCCAGCGACAGCACCTGCGTCGCAGCGACGGGATCCTCAGCCGGGCGCGAGAATCGCTCGCCGGTCGAGATCTGCTGCTGCGTGGTCTGCAGCCGGGACAGCTGGTCGCGCAGAGCGCGCAGGAAGGACTCGTGCATCAGCGCCTGGGTTACGCGCAGGGAAGTCATCGTCTCACCGTGTCCAGCAGGGACTGAAAGATCGTATCCGCGACCGCGATCGCCTTGGCCGCGGCCTGGTAGGCCTGCTGCCATCGCAACAGATCGGCCGCCTCCTCGTCGAGATTGACCGCCGACGCAGCCAGCATGCGCTCGCGCGAAGCCGAGGTGACATTCTGCTGCGCATCCCGTGCGACGCTGGACTGGCGGGTCATGGTTCCGATGCTGCCGACCAGCGAGCCGAATTGACCGGTGACGGTCGTGGTGCCGCCCTGCAGGGACCGAAGGTCGCGGATACCCGCCATCAGCAGCGCGTTGCGGTTGTCACCGACGCCACCGGCGTTGCTCTGAACCCGGAACACATCTCCCGCGACGGGCGTACCCGTAATCCGGATACGCCAGCCGTTGATGGTGATGTCGCTGCCGCTCGTATAGGCGAAGCTGCCGGAGCCGTTGACGCTGTAGGTTCCGCTGCCCGTGAACTGGATGTCGACGGTGCTCAGCAGGGCCGGGTCGCCCGCATCGACGACCTCACCGGCACTCACACTGGCATTGCCCGTGTTCGCGACCGAGGCGCTCGTGCGGATCGGTGCCGCCGCGGCAATCTCACGAGGATCGGTCATGACCGCGCGCAGAGTGGTCGCGGCTTCGCGGGTGCTGCGCACGAGGAAGCGGTCCCCGGCGGCAGCGGCGCCCGTCACCACGAACGACAGGCCTTCCGCCTCGAAGGGGTTCGCGGGCGTGCCGGCACCGGTCATGACGACGGGCACACGGCCCGGCTCCCGCAGCAACTGCCACGCCGCACCATCGAAGCGCAGCTCGTATTCCTGACCGGTCAACTGTGCAAGACCGGTCACCGCGGCAGTGACCGCCGCGGCGCCCGCATTGCCCGTGGCGGCCAGCGCCGCAGGCGCGCCGATCGAGAACAGGCTCGCGCCCAGACGGCCCTCGAGGTCCATGCCGGCCTGCTGCTGCACATTGACGGTGCTGGCCAACGCGGTCGCGACGAGGCCCAGCTGGCTGCGGGCGAAGTCCAGCACGTCGCGACGCACATCGAGCAGACCACCGACCTCGCCGCCGCTCAGGGCCTGCGTGACCACCTGGGGGCCACCCGCACCCTGCAGCACCAGGTCGAGGCGCGACGGGTCGAAGTCGTTGCGCACGGTCGCGAGCGGCGTTGAGCTGCCCCGCAGTACGATGCTCTGACCTTGACCGATGAAGACGTTCAGTGCTCCACCATGGTCCTCGACCATCTGCACGTCGACGATCTGCGACAGTTCGTTGAGCAGTTGATCGCGCTGGTCGAGCAGGTCATTGGGTGGCTGACCATTGAATGAAGCCAGCGCGATCTCGACATCCTCGTTCAAGCGGGCAATCGATGCCGCCAGGCGGTTGATGTCGGCGACGCGCGCTTCCAGACGCAGATTGACATCGACCTCGATCTGGTCGAGTCGCTGGCTGGTCAGCCGGAACTGGTCGCCGAGATTCTGCGCCTGGGCCAGCAACTGCTGTCGCGCCGTGATCGAGGACGGGTTGTTCGCGACATCCTGCCACGCGGCGAAGAACGAGCTGATGCCGCTCGCGAGTCCATTGCTGGAATCGCCGAGGATGTCGTCGACCTGCCCGGCGATGCCCGCATAGCCATCCAGGCGGCCCAACAGCGAATTCGACGAACGATACTGGTTGACGGCGAACCGGTCGTAGGAGCGCGCCACGGTGCGCACATCGACACCGTTGCCGACGAACCCGTTTCCGAAAGCCTCGGGCGCGCGCGAGACGATTTCCACGCGCTGCCGGCTGTAGCCCTCGGTGTTGGCGTTTGCGACGTTGTTGCTGGTCGTCGCCAATGCGCGCTGGAACGCCAGCAGGCCCGACAGACTGGTCCGCATGATATCGGCCATGGCCGGCTACTCCTCGTCCAGGCTGCAGCGCATGGCGCGCGAACAGGGGCACGCACTTGCGTACTTCACGTCTCGACCACACCCGCCAGCGGAGGAGCTGCGTCCGTCATGGCCTGCTGCAGGATCGGATTCTTCAGGATCGCGCGGATCTTGTCGGCATAACCCGGGTCCGTTGCATAGCCTCCCGCCTGCAGGCGATCTGCAAAGCGCGCAGCGTCGAGTCCTGCCGAGAGCGCCGCGCGATAACGGGGATCATGCTTCAGCAGCCGGGCGTAGTCGGCGAACGCATCGGCCATGCTGTCGTAGGCACGAAACCGCGCCGTCTCACGCCGCAGTGCTCCGCCCGAGAACTCCATCGTCGTGCGCGTGACCTGGGCACCGGCCCAGTCGGGTCCAGCCTTGATGCCGAAAAAGTTGAAGGACGAGCCGCCGTCGGGCCGGTGTGGCAGATGCCGCCCCCAGCCCGTCTCCAGTGCCGCCTGCGCAACGATTGCCAGTGGATGAACGCCGAGTTCGGAGGCGACACGCTGAGCATGCGGCAGAACCGATGCGACGAATTCGGAGGGCGTCGAAGCACTGGATGCCGGTGGTCGAGGCGCCACCCTCACGGCGGGCTTTGCGGCGACATCACCGGAGCTCCGCGCGTCGACGGCCGGGATCGCCTCCGCTGACTGCTGTTCCCCGGTCATGTGCGAGAGCTGCCGCTCGATGGCGGCCGCGATGCCCAGCCCCCGCCCCCCGGCGATCTTCTGCGCGATCTGCCGGTCGAACAACTGCTGGTACAGATCCGATTCCTGCGACCCGAACAGGCCGCTGTCGAGTGATTCCGTCGCGGCGCGCATGCTGTCCAGCATCATGCCGATGAACAGCGCTTCGAACTGCCGTGCGACACCCCGCAGCGCCTCCGGTGACTGCTGGCGCGCGGCCTCACGCAGCTCACCAAGGCCCTGCAGGTCGGTATAGACCGCCGCCGCTTCGAGCCGAATGTCGCGCAGGGTGTTCATGCTCAGATCACGATGAGCTGCGCACGCAGCGCCCCGGCCTGCTGCAGCGCCTCGAGGATGGCCACCAGGTCACCGGGTGCCGCTCCGACCTCATTCACCGCACGCACGATCTCTTCGAGCGTGACTCCGGGCTCGAACAGGAACATGCGGCTGCCCTCCTGTTGCACGTCGATGGTCGAATCCGGTGCCACGACCGTCTGACCCCGATCCGAGAACGCACTCGGCTGGCTGACGCGGGTCTGTTCCTTGATGCTGACCGTCAGCGAACCGTGCGACACGGCGGCCGGCGAGACGCGGACGTTGCTGCCGATCACGACCGTCCCGGTACGGGAGTTCACGATGACTCTTGCGGCGACTGCGCCGGGATCGACCTCCAGATTCTCGAGTACTGATACGAAGGCGATACGCTGGTCCACCGCCGTGGGTGCGCGAACGCGCACGGATGCCGCATCGGCCGCCATCGCCACGCCGGGACCGATCTGCTGGTTGATGCGCTCCGCCACACGAGTCGCCGTCGTGAAATCCGCAGCGTGCAGGTTCAGCGTGACGATGTCGCCCTCGGCGAATGCCGATGGCACGCCGCGCTCGACCGTCGCGCCATTCGGTATGCGGCCCGAACTCGGGACGTTCACCGAGACCCGGGAGCCGTCCCTCGCTTCGGCGCCGAAGCCGCTGACCACCAGATTACCCTGTGCCACGGCATAGACCTGCCCATCGAGACCCTTGAGGGGAGCCACGAGCAGTGAACCACCGCGAAGACTCTTCGCATTACCGATGGAATTGACCGTGACGTCGATGAGCTGGCCGGGCTTGGCGAACGCCGGCAGCGTGGCGTGGACGGCCACGGCGGCCACGTTCTTGAGCTGCGGATTGACGTTGGCCGGCAACGTCACACCGAGCTGCGCCAGCAGGTTCTTCAGGCTCTGCGTCGTGAAAGGCGCCTGGCTCGTCTGGTCACCGGTACCGTCGAGACCGACCACGAGTCCATAGCCAACCAGCTGATTGCCACGCACCCCGGCGATGCTGGCGAGATCCTTGACCCGTTCGGCGCGCGCGGGTGCCAGCATCAGACCCATCAGGGCAGCGCCAGCGGCGATCAGCACTTTCCTGGAGAGGCGCATGCGGTTCAGTACGGATACCAGGCGGAGTTGAAGAAGCGCGCCAGCCATCCGGCCCGGTTGGAACTGGCCACCATGCCGCGACCGCCGTAGCTGATGCGCGCGTCGGCCACCCGATCGGAAGTCACCGTGTTGTCCTGCTGGATGTCATAGGGTCGGATCACGCCGGTAATGCGCACGAACTCGTCCCCCTGGTTCAGCCGCAGCCATTTCTCACCCTGCACCAGCAGATTGCCGTTCGGCAGCCGGTCCACAACCGTGACCGTGATGTTGCCGGTCAGGTTATTGCTCTGGCTGGATGATCCCTGGCCGTCGAACTCGCGCTTGCCCTCGATGGATGACTCCAGCACGGGCTTGCCGTTCACCGTCACGGCGCGGCCCGCCAGCGTGGGTCCCGGTAGATCCACCGTGGAGTCCTTCTTCGTCTTCGTCGAAGCGCTCTTGCTCGCGCTCGTCGACTCCTTGAGAACTATCGTCAGCAGATCACCGACGCGCCGCGCCTTGAGATCCTCGAAGAACGCGACGTCACGGCCAGCGGCATAGATCGCACCGTCGGTCGCGGGCGACTGCGCGACGACCGCCCTCCGGGAATCGACCGCGGGCAGCGGGTCGTCCTGGCGGCCCATGAGACCACAGCCCGAGAGCGCCAGTACGGCCGGTACGAACGCCAGGCGGCCCGCGATCCGGAAGGCGTCAACCTGCTTGTGTTCAGACATTGTTGGTGAGATAGGCCAGCATCTGGTCGCTGGTCGCAATGGATTTGGAGTTCATCTCGTACGCACGCTGCGTCTCGATCATCGCGACGAGTTCCTCGACGACATTGACGTTCGACGTCTCGAGTGAGCCCTGCACCAGTGTGCCGAGACCGTTCAATCCCGGAGTGCCGATCTGCGGCGGGCCGCTGGCCGCCGATTCGACGACGAGCCCTTCGCCCCGGGGCTCGAGACCGGAGGGATTGATGAAATCGACGGTCTGCAGCTGGCCGATGTTCACGGGCGCCGTCTGCCCGGACTGCCGGACGCTGACCGTGCCGTCGGCTCCGATCGTGATCGACAGCGCACCGTCGGGTACCGAGATCGGCGGCTGCAGGGTGTAGCCGCTGACCGTGACCAGCTGGCCCTGTGCATCCATCTTGAACGAGCCGTCCCGCGTGTACGCCTCGCTGCCATCCGGGAGCAGGATCTGGAAGAAGCCGCGCCCCTGGATCGCGACGTCCAGTGATCCACCGGTCTGCTGCAGGCTGCCCTGTGTGTACTGTCTCTCGGTGGCGACGACGCGTACCCCGGTGCCGAGGTACATGCCGGTCGGCGCCTCGGTGTCCTGCGAGGTCTGCGCACCCACCTGACGCACGTTCTGGTACAGGAGATCCTCGAACACCGCCCGCGAACGCTTGAAGCCCGTCGTCGCGACATTGGCGAGGTTGTTCGATACCACCGCCATCCGGGTCTGCTGCGCATCCAGCCCCGTCTTCGCTGCCCACAATGCAGGATTCATGCTCGTGCTCCCGTATCCGTCTCAGGCTCTGCTCAACCGGTCCGCAGCAGTTGCTGCGCGGCCTGGTCGGTTTGTTCCGCGGTGTTCATCATGCGCACCTGCATCTCGTACTGGCGCGCGAGATCGATCATCTCGATCAGCGTCTCGGCGATATTCACGTTGCTGGTCTCCAGCCCGCCCGACACGATGCGCACGCCGGGATCCGCGGCAGCATTCGTTCCGTCCCTGAGGCGCATGAGTCCATCCGGCCCCTTGACCATCGCGTCAACGGGTGGATCGACAAGCTTGATGCGCGCGACCGCCGCGAGCGTGGCCGGGCCGAGTCCCTGGGGCACGATCGAGACCGTGCCGTCGCCCGCGATGGCGATCTCGTTCGCGGGCGGCAGCGACACCGGGCCGCCATCGGCGAGGACCGGGTGGCCGGCGGCCGTCTGCAGCACACCCTCGGGGCTCAGCCGCAGGCTGCCGGCGCGCGTGTAGGCCTCCGTGCCATCCGGAGCCTGCACGGCCAGCCATCCCGAGCCGCGGATCGCCACGTCCAGGACCCGGCCCGTACCCTCGAACGTCCCGTCGCGCGGATCGAATCCGAGCTGGCTGGCGACGACGGTGGCGCGCGTCGGATAGCCGGGGCCCTGCACCAGGTAGCTGGAAAACGCGTGCAGATCCGCGCGATAGCCATGGGTCGAGGCATTGGCCATGTTGTGCGCGATGATCGCCTGCGCGTCCAGCATCTGGTCCGCACCCGTCATCGATACCCAGAGCATCCTGTCCATGTCGTGGCTGCCGGCCGGTTAATGCTGATCAGCGGATGTTGATGATCGTCTGCGTGATCTGGTCGGCCGTCGAGATCATCTGCGCATTCGCCTGGAAGGTCCGCTGCGAAGTGATCATGTTGACGAGCTCCTGAGTCAGATCGACGTTGGATCCCTCCAGCGCCCCGGCCTGGATCAGTCCGAAACTCGCCGACCCGGCCGCACCGCGGATCACATCGCCGGACGCGAAAGTCTCCGCCCAGCTCGAGTCACCGATCTGGCGCAGGCCCTGCGGGCTCGGGAAATTTGACAGTGCAATCTTGCCGAGCTCGAGCGCCCGGCCATTCGTGAACCGCGCGAACACGACCCCGACATCGCTGATGTCGATCGACGTCAGCCGGCCCGCCGAATAGCCATCCTGGTTCAGCGCGCTGACCGCGAACTGGCCGCCGTACTGGGTGGCCTGTCCGAAGTCGAATGTGACGTTGAGCGGTGCGGCACCGGTAACGGGCGTATACGCGGGGAAGGTCACATCACCGGAGGCGGGACTCGTCAGGGCGCCGGTGTCCGAGAACTGCAGCGGGAACAGTCCGCCAACCTGCGTGCCGTCGATGGCCATCGCGACCTGCCACTCGTTCGGATTGGCAGTCTTGATGAAATAGAACGTCGCCGTGGACTGCGTGCCCAGAGAATCGTAGACAGCGGTGGAAGTCGTGAAATTGAAAGTCTGCGGGTCCGCAGGATCGAACACGCCAACCGCGGGCACAGCGGTGTTCGCGGGCAGGTTGATCACGACCTCTCCGCTGGTGGTCGCCTGTGGCGAGCTCTGCGCGGTCTGCAGGCGCAGATCGGTCAACGTGCCCGTGTTGAAGGCGCCGGGGACACCCTCGATCGCCGGATAGACCTGGAGCCTCTGGTTAGCGCTGTTGACGATGTAGCCATCGCGATCAGCACCGAACGCGCCGTTGCGCGTGTAGACGAGACCGGTCGGATCGCGCAGCGTGAAGAACCCCTCGCCACTGATGGCCAGGTCGAGGTTGCTGTTGGTGAACTGGATTGCACCCTGGCTGAACTGCTGCGTGACGGCGGCGACGCGCACACCATTGCCGATGGCCGTATTTCCGGATCCGAGTCCGCTGGCTGTGAAGACATCGGAGAACTCGCTTCGCGACGACTTGAAGCCCGTGGTGTTCGAGTTCGCGATGTTGTTCGCCGTCACGTTCAGATCCGACGTGGCTGCGTTGAGGCCGCTCAATGCGATGCGAAATGGCATGTGTCCCTCCTCTTTTCCGCGATGAATCCGGGGCCTGCCGGGTCAGCCGATCCTGCGCACGGCGCTGAACGGCATGTCGCCGAGTCCCCTCAGGCTCAGCGACAGGCCCGACTGGCCCGCACCGAGCGTGACGCTTTCGACCGGAGCCGAGATCAGCGTCTGCGCCGCATCCATGGCACGGCCGTTCAGGTAGGCCTGGGCACGGATGCGATACTCGCCCGGCGGCACCGTCTTGCCGCTGTCCGTACGGCCATCCCAGCTGAATCCCGCCAGACCGGGCGGTTGTGGCCCGAGGTCGATGCTGCGCAGGATCTGGCCGGCCGCGTCGACGATGGTGACGCCGACGGACTGGGCCCCGGATGGCACATCCACCGCGCCCTGCAACGGGCGGCCCGCCTCGAGGTAGCCACTGGTCGCATTCACGAGCACCTCGCGCCCGAGGAGACCCGAAGCCTGCAGTGCCTGACTGGAGACGATGCTGTCTGAAAGGGTCTCGAACTGCGTCTGCAGCTGCTTCAGGCCAGACACCGTACCGAACTGCGCCAGCTGTCCCAGGAAGTCGCCACTGTCGAGCGGCTTGAAGGGATCCTGGTTCTTGAGCTGCGTGGTCATCAGCTTGAGGAAGTCCTCGGCACCCAGCTCACCCCTGGTCGACACCCTGGACTGGGCGGGTGGCAGCGCGAGGCCGAGCGCCTCGAGATCGGACTGGCTGATTCCGGATATGCTCATGAATCGGGACTCCCGTGTCAGCGGCCCATCGTGATGGTCTTGAGCAGAAGATCCCGTGAGGTCGTGATGACCTCGACGTTGGTCTGGAACGAGCGGGATGCGGAGATCATGTTGGCCATCTCCTCGACGGCATTGACGTTGGACCCGAACACGTAGCCTTCGGCATTGGC